>ONLC01000028.1 GCA_900318545.1 uncultured Eubacteriales bacterium | reverse complement strand
TCTCCATATCACGCTGGATATAGATATCAACAAATGTCGAGGTTCTGCCCAGTGACATAGCAGCACCGTTCTGCTCCTTGACTGCTGCAAGGTAGCCGAAGTACAGCCACTGAATAGCCTCTCTTGCATTTTTTGCAGGTCTTGAAATATCGCAGCCGTAGATCTGTCCGAGCTCCTTAAGCTCTCCGAGAGCCCTTATCTGCTCTGCAAGCTCCTCTCTGAGCCTGATATTCTTAGAGGTCATTCTCACCAGCGAATTAGCAAGCTGATCCTTCTTATCAAGTATCAGATAGTCAATTCCGTAAAGAGCAACTCTTCTGTAGTCGCCGATGATCCTTCCTCTGCCGTATGCATCGGGAAGACCCGTCAGTATAGCTGCGTGCCTTGCCATTCTCATTTCAGGAGTGTAGGCATCAAAAACGCCCTGATTGTGTGTTTTCCTGTATTTTGTGAAGATCTCGTTCACCCTGTCCGAAACAGTATAGCCGTACTGCTCGCAGGCAGCCTGAGCCATTCTGAGACCGCCGAAGGGCTGCAGCGAACGCTTAAAGGGCTTATCTGTCTGAAGTCCTACTATCTTCTCTAAGTCCTTATTAAGGTAGCCTGCCCCGTGAGAGGTGATCGTTGATATGATATCGGTGTCCATATCAAGGACGCCGCCTGCTTCTCTCTCCTTGGCAGCAAGGTCAGTTACCTGCTCCCATAGCTTTTTTGTAGCCTCGGTAGGACCTTCAAGAAAGCTCTCATCACCCTCATACAGCGTATAGTTTTTCTGAATAAAGTCACGCAGATTGATCGAGGTTTTCGACCATTTTCCGGGCACAAAGCCCTCCCATTCATCTAAAAAGTTTCTTTCCATTTTACATACTCCCGTCATTCAGTACATTTATTATCCACTAAAATAGTATCATATACTTTTTCCAACTTCAAGCCTTTTCAATAAAATATTACCCCTGCATAACAATTCTTTAAGAATTGAGTTATGCTCTCTCAACCTTGAGAAGATTTGTAGTACCGCTCATTCCGAGAGGCACTCCCGCAGTGATAACTACAAGGTCGCCCTTTTTAAGGTAGCCCTTTTTGAGCGACACCTCAACAGCGTGTCTGATAAGGTCATCAGTGTTGGTTTTCTCTTCAATTACTCCCGACAGTATTCCCCACGAGAGATTAAGCTGATGACAGGTCGTCTCATCGGGAGTGAGTGCTATTATCGGGCAGTTTGGTCTGAACTTTGAAAGTGTTCTCGCAGTAGTTCCGCCCTTGGTAACTGTAAGTATAGCTGATGCATCAAGGTCATGTGCGGTAGTCACAGATGCATGAGCGATAGCGTCAGTGATAGAGGGGTCAACCGCATCGGGGCGGTTTTTGAACCTTTTGATATAGTCAATATCCTTTTCTGTTGTTTCGGCAATAAGGCTCATAGCCTTTACTGCCTCAACAGGGTACTTTCCTGCTGCTGTCTCACCCGAAAGCATTATTGCGGAAGAACCGTCATAAATCGCATTTGCAACGTCTGTGATCTCAGCTCTGGTGGGCCTTGCGTGCTGTATCATAGACTCTAACATCTGTGTTGCTGTGATAACGTTCTTTCCTGCGTTGTACGCCTTGGTTATAAGCTCCTTCTGTATCGCAGGTATCTGCTCGAAGGGTATCTCAACACCCATATCGCCTCTTGCGACCATAATACCGTCAGCAGCGTCAAGTATCTCATCTATATTCGATACGCCCTGAGCGTTCTCTATCTTGGCGATTATCCTCGGATTGAACCAGCCGAGGCTCTGAGTGAACTTTCTGAGGTAGATAACATCTGCACCCGTTCTTACAAACGATGCAGCAATATAATCAAAGCCCATTTTAGCACCGAACTCCAAATCTGACATATCAGCGTCTGAAATGTACGGCATAGAAAGGTTTACCTCGGGAACATTAATACCCTTATGGTCGGAAACCTTTCCTCCCCTCACTACGGTACAGATAATATCATTTCCCGAAATCTTCTCGGCCACAAGCTCGATAGCACCGTCATCTATCAGTATCCTAGTACCTGCGGAAACGTCCTTAGGCAGGTTTTTGAAGGTAATCGAAACCTTTTCGTTTGTACCCTCGACCTCATCGGTAGTAAGGACAAAGGTCTGTCCGTCTTCAAGTATCACAGGCTCGCCGTTTTTGAAGCAGCCTACCCTGACCTCGGGACCCTTTGTATCAAGCAGAGTCGCAATATTAAGACCCAGCTCCTCTCTGAGCCTTACCACCTGCTCAAAACGCTTTTTGTGTACCTCATGCTCGGAGTGCGAGAAGTTGAACCTCGCAACGTCCATACCGTTTTGCATAAGCTGCCTGAGGACATTATCGTCATCAGTGGCAGGCCCTATCGTACAAACTATCTTCGTTTTTTTCATTTTACTTCTCCTTATCTCAAAGCAGAGGTCATACCTCTGTCTGTAAACTCATACATTTAGTATACAACATATTGTATTTTTCGTCAAGTAGAAACCTTACATATATGCAAGCATTAAATTGTGCATATTAAATAGTATAAGAAAAATTGTGTAAAAAATATACAAAAAATACTCGCAGAGCATTCACAGATTTGTCTGTGCTTTTGCAAAAAAGGTCTTGACAAACGGAGTTAGAAGTGCTATACTTTAGTCATTGAAAGCTTAAAAGCGATAAAGCATCAGAAAGGGTGTCATATATGATCATTATTCTCAATCAAAAGGCAACAGAAGAAAAGATAAAGCAGCTTGTAGAGGGCTTCCACGCTCAGGGGCTTAAAACCAACGTATCGCAGGGCTCGCATACAACTATCGTGGGTCTTATCGGTGATACTACAGTACTTGATATAGACAACCTCAAGGGTGCGGATTTTGTTGATGACGTTAAGCGTGTTTCCGAGCCCTACAAAAAGGCTAACAGAAAAATGCACCCCGAGGATTCCCTCATCAAGGTGACTGACGATGTAACGATAGGCAGCGGTATTTTCAATGTTATCGCAGGTCCGTGCTCGGTAGAGACCGAGGAGCAGATCATCGGTGTGGCCGAGGACGTTAAGAAGAGCGGTGCAACACTTCTCCGGGGCGGTGCTTTCAAGCCGAGAACCTCACCTTACTCGTTCCAGGGTCTTGGCGGTGACGGATTGAAGCTTCTGCTCGAGGCCAAAAAGGCAACAGGGCTTCCGATAGTAACTGAGCTTATGAACCTTGATAATATTGACCTGTTCGCTGATGTTGACGTTATCCAGATAGGTGCAAGAAATATGCAGAACTTTGACCTTCTGAAAGAGGTCGGCAAGAGCAAAAAGCCTATACTTCTGAAAAGGGGTCTTGCAAACACGATCGAAGAGTGGCTTATGAGTGCCGAGTACATTATGGCAGGCGGAAACGAGAACGTTATCCTCTGCGAGAGAGGTATCAGAACCTTTGAGACAGCCACAAGAAACACTCTTGATATTTCGGCAGTGCCTATGCTCAAAAAGCTTTCTCACCTGCCTGTAGTTATTGACCCAAGCCACGCAACAGGCCTTTCGTGGATGGTAGCTCCTCTTGCAAAGACAGCAGTTGCCGCAGGCGCAGACGGTCTTATGATAGAGGTTCACAACAATCCTCCGAAGGCACTCTGCGACGGTGCACAGTCACTCAATCCTGTTCAGTTTGATGAGCTTATGCAGGACATCAAGAGAAGAGTTGAGTTCGAGGGCAAGCGTTTCGGTAAATAATTTCCCGGGAAATCCTCCTGTTATCAGGGGGATTTCATATTTTTATATAGTACTGATTTTTCCGATTGACATAAGCTCTCGAACGCTGTATTATAGGTATGACAAAAACTCGGGAGGCTTTACATAAATGGCAATGACCAGAGATATGACCGCAGGGAGCGAGGCTCGGCACCTTATCGGCTTTACACTGCCGCTGCTGGCAGGAAATCTTCTGCAGCAGACCTATAATGTTGCAGATACTATGATAGTCGGCAAATACTTGGGCGACGATTCCCTTGCAGCTGTTGGTGCTACAGGCTCGATAACTTACCTTTTCTATACGCTCTGCATAGGGCTTTCGCTCGGTGCAGGAATACTTATATCTCAGCTTTTCGGAGCAAGACTTCGTAACAAGGTGAGGACTGCTATTGTTGGCTCGGCTGCGGTGACCGCTATTTTCGGAGCGGTCATAAGCATTCTGTCGGTGTTTCTTGCAAGACCTGTGCTGACAGCTCTGAGCGTACCCGACAACCTGCTCTCACGCTCCGTTACCTACATGAGGATAGCCTGTGCAGGAACACTCTGTGTGGCGGCATATAACTGGATAAACGCTGTGATGAGAGCTCTCGGAGACTCAAAAACGCCGCTTATCTTCCTTGGAGTTTCTACCGCCCTGAATGTGGGGCTTGACCTGCTTTTTGTGGTCTGCTTCAAAATGGGTGTCGGCGGTGCTGCCTTTGCAACAGTGCTTTCTCAGGGAGTATCGGCTGTCAGCTGCATTATATTCTGCTTCAAGAAAAATAAGGATATAAGACCCCGAAAAGATGAACTCCGACCGCAGCCTGCCGTTATGAAAAAAGTAATAAGGATAGGTCTTCCGATAGCTGCCCAGAACGGTCTGGTTTCTATTTCTATGGTAGCTCTCCAGAGAGTGACCAACGGCTTCGGTAAAACAGTTATGGCTTCATACACAGTTTCCATGAGGATAGAGCAGTTCATTCAGCAGCCGTTTTCTTCTCTCAGTGCCGCGATCTCAACCTTTGCAGGTCAGAATATCGGAGCTTCTCAGGAGAAGAGGGCTCAGAACGGGCTGAAGGTAAGCGTCAGGATAGGGATAGTATTTGCGTTTGCAGTTCTTGCTGTGTACCTTGTATGTGCAGACCTTATCGTCGGCTGCTTTGTCAGCAAAAAGGCGGTAATTTCTATCGGCACTAAAGCCCTTATTATGACGGGCTGCTTCTATGCTCCGCTTTCTCTGATCCACACTGTAAGGGGCTTTCTGAACGGCGCAGGTGATGTAAGCTTTGCACTTATAAACGGCCTTACCGAGGTAGTTTGCAGAGTGGGGCTTTCACTTATCCTCACGAATATCAGCGGTATAAGCTACTGGGGAATATGGATAACCACCAGTGCTACATGGGTAGCTACGGCGGCGGTCTGCGTGATAAGATACCGCAAGGGCAAATGGAAACTTAAAGCCCTGACCTGAGTGATGTTGACAAAGGTGCGCCTTCTGTGTTATAATAATGTATTATCGCAATACTATCGGAGTGCTGAAAATGTTCGGATATGTAAAGGCCTTCAAGCCGTATATGAGAATGTATGAATATGAAGCATACCGTGGTGTTTACTGCGGTGTCTGCAAGGAGCTGTCAAAGCAGTACGGTTTTGTGACAAGACTGCCGCTAAGCTATGACATTGCTTTTCTCGGACTTATGGAATTATCTCTCAGGGATAAGCGGATAAAGACCTGCCGAAAGCGCTGTCCCCTTCACCCGATAAATAAAACCGTTTGTCTTACCTCAAATGAGGGGCTGGAGCTTACCTGTGCAGCATCTGTGATACTTACCTATCACAAGCTCCGTGACGATATGAGCGATAAGGGTGCACTAAAAAAAATAGCTGCTATGGCTCTTCTTCCGTTTTTCAGAAGGGCAAACAGAAAAGCTTCAAAGCTTTATCCCGAGCTTTCAAAGCGTGTTTCAAAGGCTATGAAGGAACAGACCGAGATCGAAAAGCTCCGCACCGACAGCATAGACCGTGCGGCTCACCCTACAGGAGAGATGATGTCGGCGGTGTTCTCTGAGCTTTCAGACTGCCCTGCCGTGAAGACCGAGCTCGAACGCTTCGGGTATCTGCTGGGACGTTTCGTTTATATCTGCGATGCGATAGATGACCTGGAGGATGACCTGAAAGCAGGCGGCTATAACACGCTGACAGAACGCTTCTGTAAAAAGGGCTATGACAATGAAGTCGGAAAGCAGATAGTTTCATACTGCACCGACAGCATTATGCTGACACTCGGAAGTCTGGCTGAATCCTATGTTAAGCTTCAGCCGCTGAGATATAAGGATATTACCGACAACATTATATATCTGGGACTTAAAAGCTCCTACAAAGCGGCAGTCCCGAAAAGAAAGGACAAACAGCATGAACAATGATCCCTATAAGGTACTGGGTGTTTCAAGAAACGCCTCCGAGGACGAGATAAAGCAGGCTTACAGAAATCTGGCTAAAAAATATCACCCTGACCAGTACGAGGACAACCCTCTCAAAGACGTTGCAGCCGAGAAAATGGAAGAGATCAATGCCGCTTATGATGAGATAATCTCTCAGAGGAGAGGAAACAGCTACGGCTATGATAATACTTCTTCCTCCTTCGACAGCAATTATGTGAGAAGACTTATCCAGCAGAACAATATCACCACTGCAGAGCAGGTGCTTGACGGTGTTCCCGGACAGATGCGTGATGCTGAGTGGTTCTTCCTGAAGGGCTCTGTCTGCTACAGAAGAGGCTGGCTCAACGAAGCTATGTCAAACTTCGGAAGAGCAACAGCTATGGAGCCCTCGAACCGTGAGTATGCAGCCGCTTATAAGAACATTTCCAAGCAGCAGCAAGGCAATATGGCAGGCAACCCCTATACTCAGCACACCACTGCAGGCCCCTCGGGCTGCGACTGCTGTACATCTCTTTGTCTTGCAGACTGCTGCTGCGAATGCATGGGCGGAGACCTTATCCCCTGCTGTTAAGCTATGAAGGAAAAGATATCGTTCACAGTCGCCCTTGGCGGTATATGCTCGGCAGTATGTGTGTTCACGATGTTCCTAAGCGGATTTCTGCCCATGTTCGGATACACAATACCTGCCTTTGCAGGCTTTATGATGGTGGTAATGGTGGTGGAAACGAGCATCGGCTGGGCAATGGCGACCTATTGCAGCGTAAGCCTGCTGTGTATTTTCGTCACCCCGAATTATGAGTCATCGCTGTTGTTCATACTGTTCATGGGTTACTACCCGATACTCAAATACTACCTTGACAGACACGTTAAAAAGCCCGTGAGGATAGCCATAAAGCTCATCGTGTATAATGCGGCTATAGTGCTGTTTTATATGGCGTTCAAATTCATATTCACAGCAGTTGATATGATGGAGGGTCTTGAGCGTTTCGGCAAGTATGCACCGCTGGTGCTGTGGCTTATGGCGAATGGGGTCCTGCCTGTTTATGACTACGCTCTGACACAGCTCACAGAGGTCTACACAACGTGGTTCAGGAAGAAAATCCTGAAGCGTAAATAAGGTATTTCAAAAGTGATAGTGAATAAAATCAGCTTTGAAAATCTACAAAAAGAGGCGGTAATCAACAAAAATTACCGCCTCTGTATTTTTTTTGAAAAATCTCTTGACAAGTCACTTTCAATGTGATATAATAATTATCGTCAATTGAGAACAAGCGGGTGTAGTTCAGTGGTAGAACTCCAGCCTTCCAAGCTGGCCATGTGGGTTCGATTCCCATCACCCGCTCCATTTATTTATGCGTCATTAGCTCAGTTGGATAGAGCAACCGCCTTCTAAGCGGTAGGTCGCAGGTTCGAATCCCGCATGGCGTACTTCCCGACTAACAGGTCAACCCACTTTTGCGGTGCAATACCTCAGTCGGTATTATAAGCGTATGGTGGGTATAGCGTAGCTGGCCTAACGCGTCAGTTTGTGGCACTGAAGACCGTGAGTTCGAATCTCACTACCCACCCTTGAATGAAAGCCTTGCGATTGCAGGGCTTGTTTTTTTGCAAAAAAGCGGCACAGGATAAAACTGTACCGCTTTGGTGTTATGCTTTCCAGAGGCCGTGGAGATTGCAGTATGCGTAAACGCCGTCTACGGTTTCGCCCTCACCGATGGTGAACTCAGCCGCAGGTGCCTCGCCTGCTTTAAGGTTTCTTACATAGAAGCCCTTGTCAGTTGAAACTGCGATAAACTCGATGAAATGCTCCTCAAGCATAGGGTGATCGACCTCGCCGACCTTTACCGATACCTTAGCACCCTCAACTGTGTAAACAGGAACGTGCTTTTCAGTCGCAGCGTCAACAGAGCCTGCCTCAAGCTTTGTAAAGCCTCTCTTTCCTGTGTCCTTAGACTTATCCCCTGCTCTTACCAGAGCTGTGATACCGCCGCAGCCCTCGCATACAAAAAACTTTCTGTCCATAAGTAAAACCTCCTTTATTTGATGTCGAATTCCGACACCCTCATTATAGCATATTACCCCCGAAATGTAAAGCACTTTTTCTATATACAGCATAACAGACGGCCGAAGCCGCCTGCTACGCACGTGTATCATTTTCTTGGGGTAATGGCATTATCAAACTATTCAGACACACTCTCGGGAGAAGGCTGCTCTGTTCGTGCCTTTCTCCTGTCCTTGCGTCTGTCTATGTTGGCGTTCATATAGTAGTCTCTTTTACTGTTGTACAGCATATTATCAGCCTTGCGGTAAAGCTCATCAAACGACATATCCTCTTCCCTCATGGCATAACCTATAGAGCAAGAATACGTTATGTTTTTAAGCCTTTGCTCTATCCGTGCGACCATTTCCCTGACCGCATCCTCGCTCAGACCGATACAAAGCACGGTAAATTCATCTCCGCCTATACGGTAGATATGCTGCTTTCTTCCGACAGCCTCCATAAAGCACTCGGAGATTGCTTTCAGTGCCTCATCGCCCTTTGAATGACCATAGCTGTCATTGATACGTTTAAGACCGTTCATATCAATAGCGATAAGAGCCGTAATGCTTTTTCCGTACTTATCTATGTCAGCATAATAGCACTGGCGGTTAAGAAGAGAGGTCAGCGAATCATGCTTTGTGAACCGCTGAAGCAGAAAAACATAATAGAGAAACAGCTCGACCTCAATAGTTATAACAAACCACTGGTCTGACCGCATCGTATATACCAGCGGCATTATCAGACAAGCTACCGCAACCACCGACATAAACACAAGGTGTATAAGCTCGTTACGCTCCCAGTTAAGACCTTTATATACTCTGAAAAGGAGATAGAAAAGATAAATCCCGTTCAAAACAAAGGGCAGGTAACCCAAGGGACCTCTGCTGAAAGCATTGTCTTTTGAGATGCTGAACACAATCCCCGTAGGTATAGATAAAAACGCAAGGAACGTGTTCAGTGCACAGGGCATCAGAAGATACCGCTTGTGTCCGGGATACACGACCATAATTATGCTTACCAGTATTACAGACAGAATACTGTAATCCCAAGCACTCAGCCATGCTCTCCAGGCTGTATAGACAGGTCGGTTGCCAAGATTTATCTCTATATATGAGCTTACAGAATACAGCAGAAGAAGCAGATTTGTTATGCCGATCTGTCTTACCATTCTGCGTTCAAGGTGTATATCAGATCTCAGAAGCAGGGTCAATCCTATAATTATTATCATGAATCCCCAATTATTTGAAATATAATCATTGAATGACAAATCATGCTCCCCCCTTTACTCATATATTATAACACACGCCAATAACAAACTTGTCACAGAGAGCCACGTAAATGCGACCCTGTTTGTAAATTTTCGGTTAATTATTCTGTTTAATTGACTATTCTAAATGACACAGAACTTATTTCAGGTCAGCAGTTGCAATCTTTTTTCAGATGTGCTATAATACATTCAAGGAGGAATAGAAATGTTTGTATTAGCGATAATATCACTGGCGGCAGCGGTGGGTTGTCTGTTTTTCACGATAGCTGCAAAGCCTAAGAATAAAATGCTCAAACCGATAGCCGCAGTCGGGATAGTAGTTTTCATAGCACTTGCAGTGCTGTTTGCATTTTTGCATTATGTTCCGAAAGATGAAAAGGCCGATGCCGGCTCATACACGGACTATGGAAAGAAAACCGTTATATATTTTGAATAAGCAAACGCCGTCTTGAAAAAGGCGGCATTATTTATTGATTTCTTTTTTGTCAGTTCTGCCGAGTATGTAATCAACGGAGACCTTATGAAAGGTTGCAAGCTTTATAAGAGTTTCTGTTGGTATATCGACTTCACCCCGTTCATAATTGCTGTATACCCGTTGGCTGCAATTAAGTATTTTAGCGATCTGAGTCTGCGTCATATCCAAGTCCTCACGCAGGTTTCTGATACGAATGTACATAATATCCCTCTTAACAAAACGAGAAAAAAGATTTTGTTTAGATAATTATATACTATTTTGTCATTCTCAATTAAGTTTTAGCGGATTTTTCACTAAAGCGATTTGGATTATTATGCCATAAATTCATCACCGATCAACCCGAAATACGAAAGGCCCCCGTTGTCGGAGGGCTTTTTGTTATCTACCATTAACAAATAAATGTCTGTATTTTTGTGCAATCATACGAAATTTGGCCCAGTATGCTGGCAGCTAACCACAAATCCGACAAAATATGTTATAGTAGGGGTAGCAGGGGAACTGCAAATAAAAACCATTTATCAAGGAGGAATATCTATGAAAAAACTTGTTTGTGAACTCTGCGGAAGCGGAGATATGATAAAAAAAGACGGATACTATATTTGTCAAGCTTGTGAAACAAAATATTCTGTTGAAGAAGCAAAAAAGCTATTGATTGAAGGTCCTGTAGATGTCAGCGGAAGTACAATCAAAGTTGATTATTCTTCGTATATTGAAAAATCACTTGAAAATGCTAGAAGAGCAAGAAGCAAAGAAGATTGGGATGAAGTAGAGAAATACTATAATCAGGTTGAATCTCAAGATCCTCATAACATTGAAGCAATTTTCTATTCTGCATATGGAAAAGCGAGAATGGCAATGGTAGATTCAGACAGATTTAAGAGAGAACAAAAGATGAAGGTTCTGTGCAACTCTATTTCAATTATTGATGATAATTATAATACTGACCCCGCTAAGTACTCAGAGAATAAAAAGCTGATCCAACAGATAAGTGACGATTTAATTAACTTTTACTACGGAAAATATGTTTATAATTATACTATATATGGAAATGGAAAAAAAACAGATGACAGTTTCTATACAGAAAAGATGTTTAAACTCATTGCATTATCCTTTATTGATTCTATAGACAATATTATTCGAAAGATAAATTCAAAAAAACAAACAGAGTATCTATGGAAAATACTCAGGCAGCATTACGTGTATCTATATGAAGTATCCGATACAGCAATTGTAACTAAAACGTTAATAGAAAAAATTGATAGTATTGATAATATAATAAAGTCAATAGATAAAGACTATATCATTCATTCACTTTTACCCAATAAGTACAGTTTAAATTATAAAAAAAATGTGTTAATCTTTGTTTGCATATCATTCATTGTCACTATCTTTATTATGTTTTTAGGGGCAGGTTTATATTGACAAAAAACCGCCGTTCCATAAGGAACGGCGGTCATTCTTTGTTTACGTTGCAATTACAGCAAACTAGCCGAGCTCAGCAAAGTACTTGATAGTTCTTACCATCTGGCTGGAGACAGCTTTGGGCGGTACAATAATATGCATATTTACATCTAAATATTTTGAGAATAATAGCAAAACGGAGTAATCTTATCTCCACTCTCACCAAATCCCCGCCCCTAAAATTGTGCAATCCTACAAAATTCGCCCGAGTATGCTGGCAGCTAACCAAAAATGTAAAAATATATGTTATAGTATTATTGTAAGTTAAGGTGCTCGGATAATCATTATAAGCAATCCCTCTTAACATATCAGATCATTTACTCTTTGATTTCCTAAACTGCTTATTCATATCCCCAAAAACACCGCCTGTCCGAGCACTTTGCTTTCATGATCAGTTTTCTCTGATCAAGACTTGGGGTAAGGGCATAAGCCCGAAAAAACCGCCCTCCGTAACGGAGAGCGGTTTGCTTTTTGAAACAAATGCTTAAAATTACACTTGATTTATTCTTCCAAAAGTGGTATTATAAAGGTAAATATTGACGGCGAACTGCTTGCCGGCTCTCTCCCAAGAAAGCAATTGAAGATCATTACAGGCTGGCTTGCTTATCACGAGGAAGAAGCCTATAAAGCTTGGAATTTTGCAGTCAGAGGAGAACACTTTGAAAAAATCGAACCAATGAAATGAGGTGAATCGGTATGTATATCAAGGACGATATTTGTTATGCAGGTCAGCCCGAAGAGGGTATGAAGGTGACAGAAGCAAAGCCCCTGCGCGGAAGAATGATGCTGGTCACATTCTCCACAGGTGAGCAAAGACTATTTGACACAACAAAACTCACAGGAAGTGCATTTGATCCGTTAAACGATGAAAAAATATTTAATTCACCTATAATTTTTCACGGAGTGATAACCTGGAACAACGGAGAAATAGATATTGCTCCCGAAACAGTCTACCAAGAAAGCTACGCCTACGAAAAAGACGTTATTTAGTTTAAGCCCGAAAAAACCGCCCTCCGTAACGGAGAGCGGTTTTCTTTATGCTTTAATTACGTTGCAATCGCAGCAAATTAGCCAAGCTCAGCGAAGTACTTGATAGTTCTTACCATCTGGCTGGTGTAGCTGTTCTCGTTGTCGTACCAGGAAACAACCTGTACCTCATAGAGGTCGTCAGCGATCTGGCTAACCATTGTCTGAGTTGCATCGAAGAGTGAACCGTATCTCATGCCGATAACGTCGCTCGATACGATAGGATCCTCGTTGTAGCCGAAGCTCTCAGAAGCAGCAGCCTTCATAGCAGCGTTGATCTCGTCAGCTGTAACGCCAGCCTTCTTAACAACTGCTGTGAGGATTGTTGTAGAACCTGTAGGAACAGGAACTCTCTGTGCAGAACCGATAAGCTTGCCGTTCAGCTCAGGGATAACAAGGCCGATAGCCTTTGCAGCACCTGTGCTGTTAGGAACGATGTTAGCAGCACCTGCTCTTGCTCTTCTCAGGTCGCCCTTTCTGTGAGGACCGTCAAGGATCATCTGATCGCCTGTGTAAGCGTGGATAGTGCTCATGATACCGCTCTGGATA
>ONLC01000023.1 GCA_900318545.1 uncultured Eubacteriales bacterium | reverse complement strand
TCATATTACCCAAATTCTCCTTGACTTGCGTCAGCAAGCCTGCGTCGAATTTAGGCAATCTGACGAAAATCTGGACGGCGCATCTGATGCACAGGGGTCGTGCGGTGTTGCCTTAATAAACGAAGAAAGGAGCATTTCCATGTCAATTACAGCTGCTTTTATGGTTCCGCACCCTCCTCTGATAGTTCCGCAGGTCGGAAGAGGAAGCGAAGTAAAGGTTCAAAAAACTATCAGGGCTTACAAACAGGTAGCTGATGAGATCGCATCACTGCAGCCTGAAACTATCATCATTTCAAGTCCGCATTCAGTTATGTATGCTGACTATTTTCATATCTCACCCGGAGATAGAGCATTTGGCTCATTTGCTGATTTCAATGCACCCGAGGTAAGCTTCAGCGAAGAATACGATACCGAGCTTGTAAATATGATATGCACCCTTTGCGATAAGGAAGGCTTTCCCGCAGGAACGATGGGTGAACGTGATAAGCGTTTAGACCATGGAACTATGGTGCCTCTATATTTCATCAGAGAGAAATATAATGGCGGTAAAATAATTAGGCTAGGTCTTTCGGGACTGCCGCTGAAAAAGCATTACAGGTTTGGCAGAATCATTCAGAAAGCGGCAGAGCAGACGGGAAGACGTATAGTCTATGTTGCGAGCGGCGACCTTTCTCATAAGCTTCAAAGCTATGGACCTTACGGTTATGCACCCGAGGGTCCCGAGTATGACAAGCGAATAATGGAAGTATGCTCCCGGGCTGCCTTTGATGAGCTGCTTGATTTTGATGAGAGCTTCTGCGACAAGGCAGCTGAATGCGGTCACAGATCTTTTGTTATAATGGCAGGTGCTCTTGATGGTGTGAATGTAAAAGCAACGCAGCTATCTCACGAGGACATTACAGGTGTGGGATACGGTATCTGTACTTTTTATCCTGAAAACACAGAAGCCGACCCTTATGTAAAGCTTGCAAAAGAAACAATCGATCTCTACATTACTAAAGGCGAAATAATATCCGTGCCTGATTATGTTCCTGAGGATATGAGAAATACAAGTGCAGGTGCATTTGTATCTATCCACAAAAACGGAGATCTAAGAGGCTGTATTGGTACTATTCTGCCAACAAAAGCGTCGGTTGCGGAGGAGATAATCTCAAATGCTGTCAGTGCATCAACAAGAGATCCGAGATTTTCTTCCATAACAGCAGATGAACTGAGCTCACTTGAAATAAAAGTAGATGTTCTGAGCGAACCCGAACAGATATTCTCGGTTGATCAGCTTGATGTAAAACGCTATGGAGTTATCGTAAGCAGCGGATATAAACGGGGACTGCTATTACCGGATCTTGAGGGCGTTGATACAGTCGAGCAGCAGATCGAGATAGCTATGCTAAAGGGCGGAATAACATACGATGACGAGATTACCCTTCATAGGTTTGAGGTCATCAGACACAAGTAGGTGATATAATGCCAAGATGCGAAGTTTGCTTCAGACACTGCACTCTTTCAGAGGGTCAGAGAGGCTTCTGCGGTGCAAGAATTTGTGAAAACGGAGCTGTTATCTCTGAAAACTACGGAAAAATAACCTCTGTTGCTTTAGACCCGATTGAGAAAAAGCCGCTTAACAGGTTTCACCCCGGAAAAATGATACTCTCTGTAGGCAGCTACGGCTGCAATCTGCGTTGTCCGTTTTGTCAGAATTACGATATTTCATGGTCTGAGCTTGCAATGTCATGTCAATATAAGGCAAGGTATCTGTCACCCGAGGAACTCACAAAGCTTGCTCTGAGCTGCAAGGATAAAGGCAATATCGGAGTTGCCTTTACCTATAACGAGCCGTTGATAGGATATGAATATGTCCGTGATACAGCAAAGCTTATCCATGATGCCGGAATGCTCAATGTTCTGGTTTCAAACGGTACTGCCGAGCTTGCAGTCCTTGAAGAGCTGCTCCCGCATATTGATGCTATGAATATTGACCTTAAAGGCTTTTCCGAAAGCTATTATAATAAAACTCTCGGCGGAGACCTTGAAAGCGTAAAAGCCTTTATAAAAAAAGCAGTGCAGTTTTGCCATGTTGAGCTTACAACACTTATCGTTCCGCAGGAAAATGACTCAGAGAATGAACTGAAACAAATCAGTGAATGGATAGCAGAGCTGAAAAACAAAAACGGCACTGTAATCGGACACGAGATACCACTTCACATCTCCCGCTTTTTTCCAAGATTCAATATGACAGACAGATCGGCTACAAATGTTGAGCTTATATATCATCTTGCTGATATTGCTCGGCAAAAGCTGAAATATGTTTACACAGGAAATTGTTAAAGCAGAGCTTTTTAAGGCTCTGCTTTTTCTGATTTGAGTATTTGCTTTATAGAGAGATCACTCTTGTTTAGTATAAGTATATCAGCCCTTTTACCGACCTCAATACTTCCGAAGCTGTCGTCTATACCTATAGAACGGCACGGATTAATTGTACAGGCTTTAATGGCACTTTCAAGTGGCACACCCATACTTACAGCTGAAAGGAAACAATCATACAAGGTGCTTACGCTGCCTGCAAGAGTTCCGTCTGCTATAACAGCTTTGTTTCCATGCTTATAAACTCTGTTTCCGCCGAGGGCATATTCTCCGTCGGGCATGCCTGTGGCTTCCATGCTGTCACTGATAAGAACTATTCTGTCATCTCCAAACAGCTTAAAAGCAGCTCTTACAGCCGAAGCTGAAACATGGACACCGTCTGCTATAAGCTCAACATAGCAGTCCTCCGTATCAGCTGCGGCACCGATAAGACCTGTATCTCTATGATGAAACTGCGGCATAGCATTGAACAGATGCGTCACATGGTCAGCGCCTGCCTTAAAAGCTGAAAGCGCCTCATCATAGCTGCAATCAGTATGACCGAGAGAAAAATGCATAAAATCTTTGCAGGCTTTTATGCATTCAGCAGCTCCATCAAGCTCAGGTGCTATGGTTACAAGCTTTATAAGATCATTTGAGAGCTGATTCAGCTTTTTAAGCTTATCGGGGGAGGGAAGTTCTGCATATTCACTTTTCTGAGCACCGCATCTTTCAGGACTTATAAAAGGCCCTTCGAGGTTGAGGCCAACTATCTCTGCTTTGTCTGTTTTGCCGGTATTCCTCTGACTATCTGCGGAGACAGTAACGATGTTTGCTAATTGAGCGAAGGGAAGAGTCATAGTAGTCGGGCATATCGTAGTTATACCGTGGCAGAGCTCAAACTCACATATCTTTTCAAGTGATGTTCTATCTGCATCGCAAATATCATATCCGCTGCATCCATGCAAATGCACATCTGTAAGCCCCGGGATAATGATACTGTTTTCACAGTCAATAATTACAGTGTCTTCATCATAACTATCCGAAAACGAGCTTATACGTCCGTTTTCAATAATCAAAGATGTTTTTGCAAACCCATTATCAGAGATAAAGACGAGTCCGTTTTTTAGTACAGTTTTACTCATAGCTTTGCCTTGTTGATATACTGTAAAATATATTTAGGTTCGCAGTAGGAAATGAGCGATGGCGGATTGTTTATTTTAATTTTATCATAGACTTTTTGCAAATACATCTTTGAATATGGCATATCATCTCCCCAAGGTTTTGCAAGCTCCATTTTGGGAAGAGAACCTTCAAATACAGAATTGCCCTCCTTCATTACCTCAGCAAACACCTGCTCCCTTATTCTGATTAAGAAATTCTCTTCCAAATAGAAAAAGAACTTGGTTTTCTTAAATCTTTTGCATAAGGCCTTCATTTTGAAATATGACTCTATATCGTTATCATCATCCCAAATATCGACAAAGCAGTGTCTGTATTTAGCGTCTTCAAGCTTATTTATGTAGTCGAACGGATCAGCATTGATTATATTTATCTTTTTAGCATTTTTGAACTGCGGTAAGATTGCATTTTCAAACAGATCAATAATATTTTTATCCTTTTCGACAATAGTTACGCTTTTAACTGTTTTCTTCATTGAGATTTGATATGTATAATATCCCAAACCACAGCCCAGCACAAGTACATCGCCTAAAGATTTTGTAATATAGTCCTCAATAGAACAGATAGTAAAAGGAGTAACAGCCCTGATGAGCTTTTCTCCTGAGTCAGTTTTCTTTGTTATCACAGGATAATCAAACCTGTTATTTAAGAAGCAAAGCCTTGGAAGAACAAGCTCTTTAGAGTAATTATACTGATCTATATCATATTCGGTCAGTTCATAAGCATCAAGATGCCCGCTGGTAAAGCGGCAATCTCCGAAGGAGCTATCATTGATCTTTATTTTAGAAATATACAGATCCCGTTCAAAATCCTCTTTATAGAACAAAAAGCCTATAAATGAAATATAAAGCATAATTTCCTCAAACATATCAGTCCGTATTATCTCTCCCGATAAATACGATAGTTCTTTGCTTATATATGCATATATAAATGCAGCGTCCTGTGTTCTGTAGTAATTACGCTTTTTTGAATCCTTCCATGTGTCCTCAACAAATCGGATCATTCTCTCGTAGTCTGGCACAGTACCTTTAAGTTCGAGCTCCTTAAGTGCATTATAAACCAGATCACCGTTCTTTTTATGATTATAAAAGACGATCAATCTTTTCATGATCTCATTATCATCTAAAATATACATCGTTTTTTCTCCTTTATGATTATAACAAAAACTTCAGTGAAGCATCGGCTATGAAACCGCTGAGCTTACCTCGAACAATGGCAAATGCAATAAAAGCTGATGCTCCAACAGCTACTTGTATAGAGTACCAAGGTAATGTGCTTTCGGGTATAAGAAATGCAAGTATTGATAAAGCCGCCGCCGGAGGAGCATACATTTTTATTCTTTGCATTATAATGTATACAAGAGTTATTGTTAATGCGGCACTCAAAAACTGATGTATACCTATCCAAACAGTAATATACCTGAAAAACGACCCTGAAGCTGCACCGAAAACGATTACAAATGCAATTTTGAAAGGGAATTTGTGAACAGCCGAAGAAGGCCTGCAAAACTCTGTAAAGGCTACCAGCAAAGGCGGAGCTGCGGCATACTTACAGCCAAAATGCAATGCTATAACAATGACTAAGCTGCCTATACACCAACAATAAAAGAGAGAAAGATTCTGTTTTTTATTTATGGTATCGTTTGGTTCAAAGCTTTGGGAATGGAATAATCCGGCTTTTTCAAAGCTTAATCTTACAAGTACAATTACAGCTGTAAGGCACATAGCTGATAACGGATAGATCACAGACCTTGTCTGAAGCATTACAGGCAAAACGATAGATGATATCATCGGTGCAAAGCTTGTTTTGGAAAAGCTGAGCATAAACATAGCGATCAGAAATGCCAAAGACATCTGAAGCCAAAGTGCAAGCGGAACAAATAAAACTATAAGTACACCTAAAATACTTCCAATACTGATAGTAATAAAAACTCTCAGCAGATCGGTATTCCAAGACAGCTTCGGTGAGATCAGACTTCCGCAGGCGATAGCAGCTATCTCGGGAAACAAGATCTCTTTCTCTTCAAGCAGTTCAGATAAAGCTGTCATCGCAGTAACAAGAATAACTGCTATCATAAACGGCAGGTATTCTTTTATTCTTAATTTCATATGATCACGATCCTTATTCATATTATAGCACTAAATATGGAATAGGTCAATATGATATCTGAAATCACTTCCCTATATTTCGCTAAACTCTTCTTTAGCGAAATTTTCTAAATATGTATATTAGTACTCCTCTGCCTAATTACATTTACAAATGAATAGAACGGCAAGGCTTTTATATACTCATCCTGCCGTTCTTTGATATTATTTCCACTCTTTATTTAACCAGTCGATTCGACCGTATACAAAGTTCATAAGGTCATAAACCTTTTCTATCTTCCATGCATCCTCGCCAAGATCGTTTTCCAACGCAGCTGAATCATCCTGAACTGTCTTGATTGCCTCCTGAAGCGTATTGTTTTCTACAAGTGAGGCCCATTTTGTTTTAACTATATCCTTGAACCAATCTGCCTTTATTGCGGTAATTAACCAAGGATTTGATCTATCTTGTTCACCAACCTCAGGCTGGAAGGTACAAGCATAATATTTGCCTGAAGGTGAACCCTCATATGACCAGTTAAAGTCCCAAGGTGCCATAAAGGTCAGCTTTTCATATTTACTGCCCTCTGAGAAGTCTCTTGCCATATAGAAGCTTCCCTCTCCGACATCATAATTATGAACAAGCTCCTCGAGTATAAGCATATTTGCTAAGGATTCTGTATCTATTACAGCTTCAACCGCCTCCTGCGGATTTATACCATCAGCAGGTACTACATTATAAGCACTGTCAAAGCACAAAGCAGTATTGTTTATTGCTGCTTCATACAGTATCTTGTATACTCCTCTGGTGTAGTTTTCTATAAAGTCAAGCTGTCCCTGAGTGTTTATCTCACTTTTCAGACTGTACTCAGCTGATACGAACTGACGTTTCTCTCCTGAAATATCCTCTATTTCAGCCTGCTCATAATCCATTACAAAATAAGGGTGAGAGTCATCGGGATAGTTATCTATCTCAAGCATATATCCTATATCAGCACTTGTATCGTCATCTTTTGGTTCATTTACCTCAACTCTGCCTTTTCCCGGCTGATTCTGCTCACAGATAACATATATACCCTTATAATCACCGTTTATATAGAGGTTTACATACATTACATCTGTATTGTAGTATTTCCCCTCAAAAATGCCTTTTGCAAGCTTCTGAGCCATATAATCAGTGCCTAGATTCCAGTATGATCGCAAAAGCACCCAGCTTTTATACTCGTTTCCGTCATGCAGACCAAGCATATTCTGCTTTTGTTCAAACTTGATCCTGTAAGGCTTTTCGTCACCCTGATCTGCCGAGGAATTACCTCTTACCTTAACTCCTCCCGCAGCAGAAAGTCTGTAAGCTTCGTCGCAGTTGAACACATCTATAACACTTGCTGTGTATGTATCCTTTGACTTGATCTTATCACCGTTTTCCGTTGTAATATTAATGCAGGGCTTCTCCTTTTGCTTTGAGAGCTCTTCAATAAGAGATGCTGTCTCAGACTCTTTTTCAGCATACTGTTCCTTAACAGCATCAAGCGCAGGCATTACGTTTTCTGTACGTGATATCGGTGTGGGATCAAGCTCAAATTCAGGCTCCTTAGTTTTCTCTGAATCGGAGCTGCTAACAGCAGAACTGTCAGTTTTACTGCTGTCATTTGAAGCACAGGCAGAAAAAGCCGCAGTACAAATACATAAAGCACAGATCAAAGCTAGTTTTGATCTCATTATAATACCATTCCTCTCTTATTTTACATAAGCTACAGAGCCTGTATATATCGGGAAATCATCTTCTGCTCTTTCAACAGCCTCTTCAAGACTCATTCCATAGAAGTTCCCTGCCGAAAAGTTTCTTCCCGACTTTTTATCATTGATAAAAGCACCTACTACAACTCCCGGGAGCGAGCTCTCCGGTGCGTTAGGGGCGTGCTGTCCGCCAAGATCTGTTCTGCACCAGCCCGGATCTGTAATGTTTATACAAATGTCGGTTCCCTCGTACTTTGCTGCAAGATCCATTGTTACCTTATCAAGTGCTGCTTTGCTTGCAGAGTACCCCGCCTGCTCGGGTTCGAGCCTAATTCCGCTTGTTGTATTAACGATACGTCCAAAGCCTCTTTTCTCCATGTCAGGAAGAAAATGATATACTATCATCATCGGAGCAATAGTGTTTATCTTAAAGCTCTCTTCGTAATCCGATGCAGGTGTTTTCAGATACTCGTTTCTGTAAGCCACCTGTATGCCTGCATTGTTCAAAATGATATCAACGGGCGTACCCTTATCATCGATCTCTTTGAGCATTGCTTCTACCTGTCCAAGATCTGAAAACTCAGCACCTACGGCATAAGCCTCAACACCAAGAGCTTTTACCTCTTCAAGTACTGAGTCACAATGCTCTTTAGTTCTTCCCTGCAGCACAAGGTTACAGCCTTTCTGAGCCATAAATACTGCGGCTCCCCTGCCGATACCTCTTGCAGCTCCTGTGATAAGTGCCCAGCGACCTTTAACGTCTATCATCTGAAACCCTCCTTTGCTTTTTCAAGTGCAGCTATTACCTTATCGCACCACTGATCAAACTCCTCATCATCGTTCTGATACTCGGGATGTTCAAGAATATACTCAACTGTCATTCTTATACCCTCTTTTGCAGATATTTCAGCCTTGAATTCAGGCACCAGCGACTTTATTTTAGAGTTATCAAACACTACAGAATTAGCCTTATCACCGATAAGACCTCCGACATAATCATAATCACTCATATCGGCAAGAGTCTGTGATGCAACATAATAAGGCTTCAGTTCAACGCCCAGTGCATCAGCAATTGCCTTGTAAATATCATTCCATGGTACACTTTCATCAGATGTTATGTGGAAGGCCTCTCCTATAGCTTTCGGATTTCCGATCAGACCTGCATAAGCCTTTGCAAAATCGCTGTTATGAGTTATAGTCCATAAAGAGCTGCCGTCACCGTGGATAATAACCGGCTTCCCTTCTTTTATACGCTTTACAACCTGCCAGCTGCCGCCGTTTCCGTGTACTCCGAGAGGCACGCTTCTCTCATCATAGGTGTGGCTGGGGCGTACTATCGTTACAGGGAAACCGTCATTGCGGTAACGCTCCATAAGATAGTCCTCACAAGCTTTTTTATTTCGGGAGTATTCCCAATACGGGTTTTCAAGAGGAGTTTCCTCGGTTATTACATAGCTCTTAGGAGGCTTCTGATATGCAGATGCCGAGCTTATATAAATAAACTGCTTTGTCTTATCCTTAAAAAGACGATAATCACGTTCAAGCTGCGAAGGCACAAAGCCAATAAACTCCCCTACGCAGTCAAAGCTCATACCTTCAAGCTTTTTAGCGGTCTCTTCCTCGTTCCCGATATCAGCGATTATGCTCTTTACATTTTCGGGAAGACCTGCATTTCTGTTACCTCTGTTAAGAAGATACAGCTCATGCCCCTGCTCGGCAAGAAACCTTGTTATCGCCATACTGATAGTTCCTGTTCCGCCAATGAATAAGATCTTCATGTTCTTACCTCCTGATAAATGTGTACTATTATAGTATCATCTGAAAAAACACTTGTCAATGAACTGTTTTACAATCAATAAGACATATTCTGCAAAATTCGTTCAAACGCACAAGATTAATTGACTATTATGATATAACAGCATTATTAAATTTACCTTTAACAGAAAAAGCGACCAAATAAATTGATCGCTTTTAGCAGCATTATATGATTTCTTTTACCTTTTCTGTCAGCCTGTCTACAATAGCTTTTTCCTTATCGGAAACAGGCTTTTTCTTTATCTGACCTATCAGCCTTACAAAAGCCCATAAAGCAGCCTTACGGTCAAGCTTTTCAATCTCTGATTTATCATCTGTTGCTAGATACTGTCTTATAAAGCTATTATAGAATTCCTTTGCTGTTTGTGCAGAGATACCCATAAAATCCTCGATGATACTCGGGTCAAGCTCTGCATAACCGACATAGAAAAGGTACATACTGCTAAGATCAACTATCGGATCCCCGACAGACATTCTGTCAACATCTATGAACAACGGTTCATTATTTGAAAGAAACACATTTCCTGTGTGCAGGTCTCCGTGAACGAGATATTCAGAAACAGGAAGTGCTGCTGCTGTCTGCAAAAGCTCTTCCTCGAGCTTCTGGTCAAATCGTGCTCTCTTTATCCAGTTGTCTATGTAGACAGAAGCCTTTGGAAACTTCATTTCAGCATTTGGCTTTGTGGAGTGTATCTGCTTGGTTATCTCAGCCATCATACCTGCATAGTAATCGGTATGCTCGGGATTTTTTGCGATAAGCTCAGAAACTGTTTTTGCTTCGATAAGCTCAAACATAGCACCGTATCCCTTGCCTACAGAAACAATACCGAACGATATCGCCGTAGGCAGTCCCAGTACAAATGATGACCTTGCCAATGCAATCTCACGCTCAATATCGGTGTAGGTGTTTTTCTCGTTATATACTTTAACGATCATCTCGTCATTGTAGCGGAACACCTCTGCTTTAGCACCTTTGCCAATACGTTCACAGCCCGAAACATCTATCTCACGGTACTCCTTATACTTAGCCTTTGAAGAGTCAAAGGTTCCCGGCCAGATATAGTTTATGCGGTCAACATACTCTTTATAAGCTCCTGTTTTGTTGAGCTTCATTTCAACGTACTCAGCAATTGATCTATAATACCATTGATGTACAGCAGGATCCTTCTGATGCAGGTGATCCCACAGCTTGTCTCCCATTTCACCGTAAGCACCTGCAAGTGAACGGATATTAGACAGCTTATCAGCCAGCCAAAGCATTTTAACACCCTCATCAGTGCTGCTTTTCAGCTTTTGAAGGCTGTCCTCCTTACGCCTTCTCCAGGTTGCAGCCCTGTCCTCTCCGGGATAGTCTTTTTCAGTTTCAGAATCGACAAGCAAAGCCACACGGTCGCCGAAGCGCTTTTCGATCTCTCTGATAGTTCCATCGGTATCCTCAACGATATCATGCAGAACCCCTGCTGCAATTATCTCCATATCATCAGTCATGGTAGACAGTATCTGTGCAACCTCGATAGGATGCAATATATACGGAGATCTCGTGATCTTTCTGACCTTCCCCTGATGCATAACTGTAGAATAGATTATAGCTTCTTCAAGTAAATTCATATTGTCTCCTTTAAACAGCCTGTCCAATTTCTTCGGACAGGCTGCAAATACATTCAGTCGTGATCTTTAATATGCTTTACAATACTTATATTAAAGCCGGAAGGCGATATCATAGTCGCAGATTTTGAGCTTTTTGAATCAATAGTTCCGTCGCCACGATTGTTCTTAAAGCCATGCTCTATAAGAATATTATAAGCCTCTTCAAAATTATCAACATTCATTCTAAGCGGTGGCTTATATCGGATTAAATGATGTAATTATCATAAAGGGTTCCTTCTGCTGCTAATTATCGTCGGCATAAAATCAACCGTCTTTTCTGATATGCTCAACAAGGTTTATAACTAACCCTGATGGCGAACGTAATACTGCTGACTTTGAGCTTGGAGTCACAACATAGTCATTACCGTAAAAGTTTTCAAAGCCGTGTGACATAAAAAGCTCATAAGCCTCTTCAAAATCGCTGACATTTATCCGTATTGCCTGTACATCATAAGGAAGCTCCATTTCAGGCTGAGAAACATCAATATGAAAGCCGTTCGGATCCTTCATTACTATCGCATTTACTTTTTGGCTCCCAACATTCTTTTTATTATGGTGGATTTCAAAGCCTAGCTCCTTGAACAGATCAACGATTCTTTCTGCATTCGGAGTAATTATCATTGGATTAAAAGCTGTGATCTTCAAAAAAAACATCTCCTCAAATTAAGACTGTATAAGCATTAAAAGCAGTTCTTTAGTTTGTTCCTGTTAACAGTGTATCACTATTATAACACACAGTTAAGAAAAAATCAATATGTTTTATAAAAAATACTAAATATTTTTTTGAAAGCAGCATTTTTCTATTATATACATATAAAAAAGCCTGCAATATAATGCAGGCTTGAAACAATTATGCGTTATCCTCAGACGAAGTAATATCAGTTCCTCTCAGACTTAGTCCCCATATATAAGCAATCGGAAGGACCTCCTCGGATATCTCTGTTTTGTAGTTGAACATACCGCTGCTTACCTCTTCGGGAGAAATAAGCGCCAGTGATGCGACCTCAGTTCCCTTTTTGTTTTTGAATACGAGCTTAAAAACAGCCTTTGTATCATCGGACGATAATCCGTTACGCTTATACTTGAAAGACGATATATCCTTGATGATATGCTCTATATGTCCGCTGTCCATGATCTTAAAATCGTTTTTATTCTGTACGTCCGTGACCTCGATAACAGATATTTCTTTAGGGTCAAGGTCAGACAGAAGCTTTACAGGCTTATTATAAACAACCAGAACAATCAGAAGTATCACCGCACAAACAATGAAAACCACCCATATAACAGTGTACTTGCTAAGCAGCGAGCCCTTCTTTTCCTTAGAGCTTTCATCTTCCTTATCAGACATTTTTCTTTTGATGTTTCTTTCAACACTCATTTTATCACCGCCATTCGATAATAAAATTATAGCACACTATTAGTCTGATTTCAATGAACAATTTATGAACAAGCTCCAATTACATGCTTCTGACAAAATCTGATTGACATAGCTCGAAGAATTTGCTATAATATATATGTTATTTCTATACACAGAGGTGTTTTTTATGGTATCACTAACAGAATACAGAGGACATATAAGAAACTGGAAGGAGCTTTGCTCTGAGCTCGGTATCGACACTGCTGTTGATGCCAAGGAGCGTGAAAAGCAGATCATAGTCAAGGCTTATGAAAAGTGGGGCTATGAGCTTGCAGAGCATCTTTACGGAATGTTTGCGTTTGCAATAGAAGACGAAGACAAGGTCTTCTGCCTGAGAGATCATTTCGGAACAAAGCCCTTCTATTATTATATTACTGACGATGGTAAGCTTCTTTACGGAACTAACATCAGCAGAATAATTGAGGGCGAAGGCTTCAAAAAAGAGCTTAATGACAAGATGCTCCAGATATATCTTACACTTACTTATGTTGCAGGTGAGGATACATTCTTTAAGGGTGTAAAAAAGCTTATGCCCGGGCATTATCTTGTTTTTGAAAACGGTAAGGTCAGCATTACACGTTACTGGACTCCTACCTTCAAGCCCGATAACAGCAAATCGCTCGAAGACTGGGCAGATGAGATACATGAGACTATCAAAGCAGTTATGCCTCAGGTAAAGACCGATGACGAAACCGCTGAGTCATTCCTTTCGGGCGGTGTTGACTCCTCTTATGTGCTTGCAATGTCAGATGCTAAGAGATGCGACTCCTGCGGATATGATGATGAAAGATTTGACGAATCCCCTCTTGCACAGAAAACCGCAGAGCTTCTCGGACGCGAGTTTTCAAGAGCGAGGATCACTCCTGACAGGTACTTTGAGACAGTACCATATGTAATGTACAATATGGAACAGCCGCTTGGTGATGCTTCTGCTATCGTATTTGCGATAGGCTGTATCGAAACTGCAAAGCACACAAAGCTCTGCTACTCGGGCGAGGGTGCTGATGAATTCTTCGGCGGCTACAATATGTACAGAAATGCCGAGAGATATGGAGATAATCTAAAGACCTTCTATGTCGGAAACACAAACATAATGAAGGAGGACGATAAGAGAAGGCTTCTGAAAAAATACTATGATAACTATGAGCCTATAGACC
>ONLC01000018.1 GCA_900318545.1 uncultured Eubacteriales bacterium | reverse complement strand
CGGAATAAGAAAACCTCCGCAATACAGCGGAGGTTTTTTGTTTAGCTTTCCGTGAAATCCGTATCGAGCACCATTTCAAGCGTGTAGTCGGGGTAGGCTTCGTTTATGTCCTTCTTTATATGTTCATAGAGGGCATTTCTGTCGGGCTCATCGAAGCTTATTATTATGTCAAACCGAATGTTTTTAAGCTGTTCATCAAGATAGAAGCCGTGAAGCTGCAAAACGTGCTCATGTGAGAAAACTATCTTTGCGATCGCAGCTTTGACCTCAGCAGCCTTTTCGCTTTTCGTGTTCATTGAGTACACGCCTATAGCCGTAAGGATAACGTGGTACTTATCAAACACGGCAACGGTTATTGCACGGTTTAGAACATCTATCATATCAGCGCTGTAGGTGTCGGGTATCTCGATGTGCAGCGATCCGCTGTAATAATCGGGTCCGTAATTATGGAGGACTAAGTCATATACGCCAAGCACATCGGGAAACTCCCTGACGGTCTTTTTTATGTTTCTGGCAAGGTCTGCATCGACTCTTTCTCCGAGAAGCTGTGAGATAGTCTCTCTCAGCATATCAATACCCGATTTTATGATAACTATTGAGATAACAGCACCGAGCCATGCCTCAAGAGAAACCTTAGTTGTAATGTAAACTATAGCAGCTATAAGCGTTGAAGCCGAGATAACAGAGTCAAGCATTGCGTCCTTACCCGAATTGATAAGCGAGTCCGAGTTTACCCTTTCGCCTGTTTTCTTGACAAAAGTTCCGAGCACTATCTTTACAACAACCGCAACCCCGATTATCATCATTGAAACAGCCGTATACTTTGGTGTTTTAGGAGAGATTATCTTCTTTATCGACTCCGACAGCGAGGTAAGACCCGCATAAAGCACGATAACAGCGATCACCAGTGCTGTCAGATACTCAACTCTGCCGTGCCCGAAGGGGTGCTTTCTGTCGGCAGGCTTGCCTGCAAGCTTTGTGCCGACTATAGTGATTATCGAGGAAGCTGTATCGGACAGGTTGTTTACAGCATCAAGCACAATAGCAATAGAGTTTGATAAAAGCCCTATAACAGCCTTGAAGCCTGCCAGAAAAGCATTCGCAATAATGCCTATAACACTGGTTCGGATAATTATTTTGTCTCTGGAAATATCAGTTGTTCCCATAATATCTCCCCTTTGTATGGATATATAGTATTATATCACAGGCGGAAACCTCTGTCAATCATACTTTTGAGAGCAGCGCCTGCACTATGTCCTGTTTTTCAAAAAGAACGCAGCCGCCCTTGTGCTCATCAAGCAGAACATCTTCGCTTTGTAAGTACTTGAAAAGCTTTGAGTTCAGCGCCTCACGCAGTGATGTATCCTTAACATTTATATCAGAGTACGGCGAGAACGGACATGGCTCGGCACCGCCCGAAGAGTTAATGTGAAAGAAGCCTCTTCCAGCTGCGATACAGCCGCCCGAGCTTTTTTCATCACCGGGGAATGAAACCAGCACCATATCTTCTATGTTCTGCCTGAGCTCAGAAAAATGCTCCTCAAAAAGCTCTCTGTGGCTGTCCTCAAAGGCTAGGTCTGTATCTGTTCCGTCAACAGGCACATACTCTACATATATGACAGCCTTGCAGCCCTTAGACCTGAGTTCCTCAACAAATTCGTAAGATGTTACCTCCTCCATATTCTTAGTGGTCACAGTAACGGAAGCCCCGAATATAAGACCCTTTTTCTTAAACTCTGCCATATTGGAGCTGAGCCTGTCATAAACGCCATTTCCACGGCGCTTGTCGGTAGTCTCCTTTGACCCCTCTATGCTCATTATCGGAACAATATTTCTTGCTTTGTCAAAAAGCCTGTAGTACTCATCGTCAATGAAAACTCCGTTTGTGAAAAGAGGGAAGAGTATATTTTTGTGCTCGGCGGCTTTGGTGATGATGTCACGCCTTGTGGTGGGTTCGCCTCCTGCGAGCAGGATAAAGCTTATTCCCATATCCCCTGCCTGAGTGAATATATCGTCCCACTCTTCGGCGGTAAGCTGAGGGTCAGTGTTGCCGCCTCCGCAGGCATGATTAGCCCTTGCATAGCAGCCTGCACAGTGAAGATTGCAGGTGTTGGTTATACTGCAAATCAGAAACGGAGGTATATGCTCGCCCTTGTCCTCCATCTCACGGCGGTAGCTTGATGCTTTCTTAGCCGACAGTGCAAAGCCTGCCATGAACTTACTCTCAGCAGGATTTTTAAGCACTGCCTTCACAGACTGAGTCACTATCTTTTCAACACCCTTTGTAAGATAAGCCTGTAAGTCAAAATACGGAACGCTCATAAATATGACCTCCTTATGATTGTATACAATTAAATTTAGCAAAATTTATATTACATATATTATACCACATAAAGAGCTTGTTGTCAAGTCCTCGCAATATATACAAAAATCAACAGAGAAATTTGTTATAAATCGCCTTGACTTTATCTGAAATATACTATATACTTGTAGTGTATGGGTGCATGAGCACTAGATGTTGTATAGTACGGAGGTATGGATATGATAATCAAAATAAAAAAGCGTGACGGAAGAATGGTGACCTTCAATATTGAGAAGATCGCGAACGCTATTTACAAGGCTGCTGAGAGCGTAGGTCAGGAGGATCAGGAGGAATCACTGCGCCTTGCAGGAAGAGTAGTTGACCTGCTTTTAGAGAAGAAGCTTGAAGTGCCTACTGTTGAGGAAATACAGGACTGCGTTGAGCGAGTACTTATCGAGGAGGGCATGGCAGAAACAGCTAAGAGCTATATCCTCTACCGTTCTGACAGAACAAGAGCGAGAGAGATGGACACAAGGCTCATGCGTGTGTATGAGGAGCTTACCTTTAAGAGCGCTGAGGACAATGACCTCAAGCGTGAGAATGCAAACATCGACGGCGATACCGCTATGGGTACAATGCTCAAGTACGGCTCTGTCGGTGCAAAGGAATTTAATGAGATGTACGTTCTTGAGCCCGAGCATTCGAGAGCTCATATCGAGGGCGATATCCATATCCATGACCTTGATTTTTATACCCTTACCACAACCTGCACCCAGATCGACCTTACCAAGCTTTTTGACAAGGGCTTCTCAACAGGTCACGGATATCTGAGGACTCCTAATGATATCCAGAGCTATGCCGCACTTGCCTGCATAGCTATCCAGTCAAACCAGAACGATCAGCACGGCGGACAGTCTCTGCCAAAGTTTGATTATGATATGGCACAGGGAGTTAAAAAGACCTTCAAGCACAGATACCGTGACAATATCGGCAGAGGGCTTGCACTTCTCGGAGGGGTGAAGGACTCTCAGAATGTTGCAAAGAAGCTTGCTGAAATGCTCGATGAACAGGGGCTTGTGCCGACCCTCTCAAACGACAACGGCTATCAGGAGGCTGAGTCGCAGTTTCTTGTAAATTTCTGCGATGCAAGAGATGTAACAAGGATACAGGCGTTTGCCTATAAGAACTCCGTCAAGGAGACCGACAGGGCTACCTATCAGGCTATGGAGGCGCTTATCCATAACCTTAACACAATGAATTCAAGAGCAGGAGCACAGACTCCGTTCTCATCAATAAACTATGGAACAGATACCTCTATCGAGGGCAGAATGGTCATCAAGAACATTCTCCTTGCCGAGGAGGCAGGCCTCGGTAACGGCGAGACTCCTATCTTCCCGATACATATTTTTAAGGTAAAGCAGGGCGTGAACTTCGAGCAGGGCGACCCCAACTACGATCTGTTCAAGCTTGCCTGCAGAGTGTCTGCAAAGAGGCTCTTCCCGAACTTTTCGTTTATTGACGCTCCGTACAACCTCCAGTATTATAAGGAGGGCAACCCCGATACAGAGATAGCCTATATGGGCTGCCGTACCCGTGTTATCGGCAATGCAAATGACCCGACCAGAGAGATAGTAACAGGCAGAGGAAACCTCTCTTTTACAACAATAAACCTGCCGAGACTTGGTATCAAGGCTCAGAGAAACATCGGTACGTTTTTTGACAGCTTAGATGAGATGATGGATCTCTGTATCGACCAGCTTATGCACAGGTTCAGAATACAGTGCCAGAAGAAGGTAAAGAACTTCCCCTTCCTTATGGGTCAGGGAATATGGCTCGATTCTGAGCAGCTCACCGAAGACGATACTCTGGAAAAGGTGCTTCGTCACGGAACGCTCTCGGTCGGCTTTATCGGTCTTGCCGAGTGCCTTAAAGTACTTATCGGCAAGCACCACGGAGAGTCTGACGAAGCAAGAGATCTCGGTATGGAGATAATCACCAGAATGAGACGCAGAATGGACGAGGAAACAAAGCGTACAGGGCTTAATTTCTCTCTCCTTGCAACACCTGCCGAGGGTCTTTCGGGCCGTTTTGTCAAGATGGATAAGAAACGCTTCGGTGAGATAGCAGGCGTTACCGACCGTGATTACTACACGAACTCCTTCCACGTTCCTGTTTACTATCCGATAAATGCCTTTGAGAAAATAAAGATAGAAGCACCTTATCATAACCTCACGAATGCAGGCCACATCAGCTATGTTGAGCTTGACGGCGACCCGCTCGGAAACCTGCCTGCCTTTGAGAAGATAGTAAGATATATGAAGGAAGCAGGCATAGGCTACGGCTCTATCAATCACCCTGTTGACCGTGACCCCGTCTGCGGATATACAGGCATCATCGGCGACCGCTGCCCTAGGTGCGGAAGAACAGAGGCAGAGCATCAGAGAGTGGTTACGGAGAAGATACCAAGGATAAAGATCTGTCCGTAATTATAATAAATTACAGAAAGAAGGGACAAAAATGAAAAAAGCATTTCTTGCTGCACTTATGCTCGCACTGACACTCTGTGCCTGTGCGGATAAGAGCGAGGAAAGCTCCTCGGGAACGACCGAATCACAGGTCAGCACCGAGAACGGTAAGTATTCCAAGGCTGTCGGGATAATCGAGCAGCACAGCGATGACTGCCGTGTTGTTAATGTCAGTGAGGGCGATGACTATGTGCTCGTGACCCTTGAAGACAGCGAGGACAAGTGGAAGCTCAGCGACTATCTGAAAGCCGAGGGCGAGCTCTCTGAGGATATTTACTTCACAGAGCCGATGGACAGCATAAAGGCAGAAAAGCCCTCTGACGGTAGTGTAGTTACGGATACAAGCGAGATACAGTCGCTGCTGGAAAAATACAAAAACGATCTGAAGCTGGTAAACATCAAAGAGAAAGACGGCAAGGTCAAAGCAGAACTCAGTGACAGAAGCTATATCGGCATTGTAAAGCAATATCTGAAAGACTGCGGTGTTGATCTCAGTCTGGTGGAGGTGTACCTTACACCTGAGAGAGAGCCCGCTTAAAACCGAGGTGAGATAATGCAGCTCAGAATAGCAGGCAAGGCAGGGGAGTCGATAGTTGACGGACCCGGTATAAGGTTTACTATATTTACGCAGGGCTGTCCGCACCACTGTGAGGGCTGCCACAATCCCGAGACATGGTCTTTTGAGGGCGGTGAGATTATCACCACAGATGAGCTCTTTGAACAGATAACCCGGGACCCTCTCCTTGACGGCGTTACCTACAGCGGCGGTGAGCCGTTTATGCAGTGTGAAGCTCTTGTTGAGCTGTCTGACAGGATAAGGGCATTTAAGGGCTTCCCACTGAATATAATATCCTATACGGGCTTTACCTTTGAGGAGCTTGTCGATCAGGCGAATATGGAAAACGGCTATATGGAGCTCTTAAAACGCCTGAATTGGCTTGTAGACGGCCGCTTTGTGCTGGCGAAGAGAACCCTTGAGCTGCCGTTTCGTGGGAGCTCTAACCAGCGGTATATAGATGTTCAGGCATCGCTGAAAGCAGGCTGTGCTGTGGAGACAGCACCGTTCTGAGAAATATTTTGAACAAAAATGCAAGGGTGCAGTACGTTTTATCGTGCTGCACTTTTTGCTTTCAGGGAGATTTTGTGTACTTTAATATGCAGATGTAGTACGAATAATAGTATTTTTATAATAGTTAAGGAGAATTAATATGTACAATAAACTATATAAAAAGTACAAAAAATTACTTATATAAATATATTAAAAGAGAAATATTATGTATTTAATATCAAATTAACAGAGAAAGAAAATGTATAATTACTGTAATCAAAAGTACGAAATATTGTATAGCTCTTTGAATAACAGAAAAAACCGCCCAAAAAAGGCGGTCTGCGGAGCTATTTTTCTGAGTCGTATGCTGTGTCATGCGTGATGACCGAGGATCCTGTCTCCTCGGCGACAACGTCCTCTAGCTTTGTATCAAGCATATATGCAAGGAATGATACCAGCATAATAAATATCGCTGCGCCGATCATAAGGGCGGGTCTGAACTTGAATTTGTGCTTTTTCTTTTCGGGCATTTTCTCACTTCTTTGTTATATGATTTTCTATTATACTATGTTTCTTCCGATTTTGCAAGAGGTATCGCAAAATTTTTCTGTTATTATATGCGATTATCGGGAATTTATTTCTTTTTTCTCTTGAAATCAGAGTAAATCTGTAGTATAATTATGATGTATAGTTATTTATAAAGGCGAATCGAGGTTAAAATATGTGCGGATTTGTTGGATTTTCAAACCATATAAATAATGCTGACGAGGTGCTTGGTCTTATGATGGACAGGATAAAGCACCGTGGTCCTGACTCTGAGGGAAAGTACATTGATGAAAATGTTGCGATGGGCTTTCGCAGGCTTTCTCTTATTGACCTGTCAGAGAACGGCGGTCAGCCGATATATAATGAGGATAAGACCTTAGTGCTCACCTTTAACGGTGAGATATACAACTTCAAGGAGCTCAGAGCCGAGCTGGAGCAGGCAGGCCACAGCTTTTACACCAAGACTGACTCTGAAGTGCTTATTCACGGCTATGAGGAGTGGGGCGAGGAGCTTCTTGATAAGCTAAGAGGAATGTTTGCTTTTATCATCTATGATAAGAACAAGAATGAGCTTTTCGGTGCAAGGGATTTCTTTGGTATAAAGCCGCTTTATTATGCTAAGTTCGGCGAGACCTTTATGTGGGGCTCGGAGATAAAAAGCTTTCTCGATCACCCTGCCTTTGAAAAGGAGCTCAACGAAGACGTTCTGGAAACCTACCTTACCTTCCAGTACTCTCCCACAGAGCAAACCTTTTTCAGAAATGTGTTCAAGCTTCCTGCGGCGCATTGCTTTAAGTATAAGGACGGTGAGCTTTCAGTCCGCCGTTACTGGGAGGTAAAGTTCACTCCTGATGAAGAGCCCACTCTGGAGGACTGGGTAAACCGTATCTCCGATACGTTCAAGGACAGCGTTGAGGCTCACAAGTTTGCAGATGTAGAAGTAGGGTCTTTCCTGTCAAGCGGAGTGGATTCAAGCTATGTTGCCGCTGAGGCAGATGTAGACAAGACCTTTACTGTCGGCTTCGGTGAGGACGAAAAGTATAACGAGATAGGCTATGCAAAGGAGTTCTCAAAGTACATAGGAAAGGAAAATTTCTCAAAGGTCATCACTCCCGAGGAGTACTGGAACAGCCTGGAGAAAATTCAGTACCAGATGGACGAGCCCCTTGCTGACCCTGCGGCTATAGCTCTCTATTTTGTTTGTCAGATAGCTTCGGAGAAGGTAAAGGCAGTTCTTTCGGGTGAGGGTGCCGATGAGATTTTCGGAGGATATAACATCTATCATAATCCTGCCGATATGGCGCCCTACTTCAAAATACCGAGACCGATCAGAAAGGCAGTCGGTGCTGGAGCTTCACACCTGCCGAAGAAGCACGGAGTAAATTATCTTATCAGAGGCTCAAAGGACCTTGAAGAGCGCTTTATCGGAAATGCTTATATGTTCTCCGAGAAGGAGAGAAAGGCACTTCTGAAAATAAAGACAAACGCTCCCGACGCTATGGAGATCACTAAGCCGTTCTATGAGAGATCATCTCAGAACGATCAGGTAACGCAGATGCAGTACCTTGATCTGCACCTCTGGATGACGGGTGATATTCTCCTTAAAGCCGATAAAATGAGCATGGCACATTCTCTGGAGCTCAGAGTACCGTTTCTGGACAAGAAAATAATGGAGCTCGCTGAGCAGATACCCACACGCTACAGAGTTACAAAGACCGAAACTAAGTACGCTATGAGACTTGCGGCTCTGAGAGCCTGCCCTCCGCAGACGGCAAAGAAGGATAAGCTTGGCTTCCCCGTTCCTACAAGGGTATGGCTGAAGGAGGACAAGTACTATAATATTGTCAAGGAGAGCTTCCTGAGTGAAGCATCTGAGAGGTTTTTCAATACCGATCAGCTTGTGAAGCTTCTTGATGAGCACAGAGAGGGCAAGTACGATCACAGCCGTAAGATATGGACAGTGTTTACCTTCCTTGTATGGTACAAGGTGTATTTTAGCTGATAATAAAAACATAGTGCCGCCTTTGCGGTGCACGGGGTAAAAAATATGAGACCTAAGACCAAGAAGATAGAGATAGACAGAGCCGAAATAATCAGATTTATGGGCTACAGGGAGAAGAAGCCCGACTACAATATGATGGAAATGATCGACGAGTGCGAGGACGAGCTGCAAAGAGCGATCATGCCCTCATTCACGTTTCGTATCCTCGGGATAACTATGGTCAAGGAAGGCATACAGGTAGTTGATACACCGCTGATACTTCCCGGTGCGGATATTGCAAGGCACTTAGAGGGCTGTCACCGCTGTGCTTTGTTTGCAGCGACTCTCTCTGTCGGTGCGGATAAGCTTATCAAGAGCTTAGAGACCACCGACCTTACAAGAGCCTACCTTACAGATGCTATCGCAGGTGCGGCTGTAGAGGCTCTCTGCGAGGAAGCAGAGCATGAGATCTCATACAGGGCAAGGAGCTTCCGGACATGGAGATATTCTCCCGGCTACGGAGATTTCCCTTTGGATATTCAGCCGATGTTCTTAGATGTTCTGAATGCTCATAAGCTTCTTGGTATAACGGTCGGTGAGAACAATATAATGATACCGAGAAAATCGGTAACTGCGGTCATCGGTTTGTCCGACAGGTCAATAGATATGGCAAGGCAGGGCTGTCACAGAAACTGCGATAACTGCCGCCTAAGATATAAATGCTACTACAGCAGAGATTAAGCCGCTACGGAGGTATATAAATGAATAACAAACTTAAAGCCCTTTTTGACAGAAAACAGCTCATACTCCTTGACGGAGGTATGGGTACTATGCTTCAGGCAAAGGGCTTGCAGATGGGCGAGGCTCCCGAAAGGCTGAATACAGACAAGCCTGACTGGCTGATTGATATTCACAGGCAGTATATAGAGGCAGGCTCCGATATTATTTACTCTAACACCTTCGGAGCAAACAGGCTTAAAATGAAACGCTGCGGCATTGATGTTACAGAGACAGTAAAGGCAGCTATCCGCAATGCCAGAAAGGCAGCCGAGGGCACAGAAACTCTGGTTGCTCTCGATATAGGCCCTATAGGACAGCTTTTAGCACCTACGGGAACGCTATCCTTTGAGGAAGCCTATGACATCTTCAAGGAGCAGGTGCTTGCAGGAAGTGAAGCTGACCTCATCGTAATTGAAACTATGAGCGACCTCTATGAGGTAAAGGCGGCTGTACTTGCGGCAAGGGAGAACAGCACACTCCCGATAGTGTGTACGCTTACATTTGAGGACAACCTCAGAACATTTACGGGCACTTGTATCTCGGCATCGGCACTGACGCTTGAAAGCCTCGGGATAGATGCGATAGGTGTGAACTGCTCGCTCGGCCCTAAGGAGCTCTACCCGATAGTTGAGGAAATGTCACGCTGGACAAATCTGCCGCTTGTTGTAAAGCCCAATGCAGGTCTGCCCGATCCTGTTACCAATGAATATAACTGCTCTCCCGAGGAGTTCACAGAGCTTGCGAAGGCCTTTCTGCCGCTTGGAGTAAAGTTTTTAGGCGGCTGCTGCGGTACTACTCCCGATTATATCAGGGCGCTGCGTGAAATGACTAAGGACAAGACCTATACACCTCAGCATAATGAGATACCTGCGGCTGTCTGCTGTGCTACAAATACAGTGGTTATAGATCAGCCGAGGATAATCGGTGAGCGTATCAACCCGACAGGCAAAAAACGTTTCAAGGAAGCACTTCTTGCCGGGGATATTGACTATATTCTCTCGCAGGCTATAGAGCAGACCGAGGCAGGCGCAGACATACTTGATGTAAACGTCGGCCTGCCATCTATTGATGAAAAGGCCATGATGATAAGAGCCGTAAAGGAGCTTCAGGGCGTGGTAGATGTGCCCTTGCAGATCGACTCCACTATCCCCGAGGTGCTCGGTGCGGCACTGAGAATATATAACGGAAAACCGATAGTAAACTCTGTAAACGGAGAGGAGAAGTCTCTTCAGACAGTGCTTCCGCTTGTAAAGCAGTACGGTGCAGCGGTGGTAGGTCTTACTCTTGATGAGAACGGCATACCCAAAAAAGCCGAGGAGCGTTTTGCGATCGCAAAGAAAATTCTTGACAGGGCACTGTCTATAGGAATCAGAAAAGAAGACGTTTATATCGACTGCCTGACCCTTACAGCCTCGGCAGAGCAGGAAAATGTGTACGAGACAGTCAAGGCAGTGGAAATGGTAAAAACACAGCTCGGACTGAAAACCGTGCTGGGTGTATCAAACATCAGCTTCGGACTGCCGAACAGAGAGCTTGTAAACTGCAACTTCTTACAGATGGCTCTTACAAAGGGACTTGACCTGCCGATTATGAATCCTAATATCGCTTCAATGACAGGTGCGGTCAGAGCCTATAAGCTTCTGATGAATATAGATGTGAACTCTGTTGATTTTATCTCGCACTATTCGGGTCAGGAGGATAAGCCTAAGCCTCAGGCAGGCAAGGTGAATACCGACCTTAAAAGTGCAGTGCTTTCAGGGCTTAAAGCCGAGTGCCGAAGCATCACAAAGGAGCTTTTGCAGACCACAGAGCCTATGGAGATAGTAAACGGAATGCTTATTCCTGCACTCGATCAGGCAGGTGCTGAGTTTGAAAAGGGTACGCTCTTCCTGCCTCAGCTTATACAGACAGCTTCTGCATCTCAGGCTTGCTTTGAGGTCATAAAGGAGCATATCCTTGCAAGCGGAGAAAAGACTGTTTCAAAGGGTAAGATAATTCTTGCTACTGTCAAGGGCGATATTCACGATATCGGAAAGAATATAGTTAAGGTGCTTCTTGAAAACTACGGCTATGAGGTAATTGACCTCGGACGTGATGTTGACTGTCAGCTGGTTGTTGATGAGGCAATAAAGCGTGAGGTCAAGCTGGTTGGACTCTCAGCCCTGATGACTACAACTCTAGGCAGTATGGAGACTACGGTAAAGCTCTTAAAGGAGCAGTATCCCGAGTGCATAACAATGGTAGGCGGTGCAGTGGTAACTCCCGACTATGCAGAGTCGATAGGTGCTGACTACTATGCAAACGATGCTAAGGAGTCTGTAGATATTGCAAGAAAAGTTTTCGGAAACTGAATAAACTGAAATAAACCTCCAATGATATGCTCAGAACATATCAACGGAGGTTTTCTTATGAAAAAGCTGTGTATATCACTTCTTGCGGCACTTGTTATTACCGTGACGGGACAGGCGGCACCGCTCAGAGAGCTAAGGAGCAACGCCTTCTTTTTACCCTCTCAGTCGGTGGAGCTCAAAGAAAAACGCAGTAAGGAGATAAGAATAGTCAGACCCGACAGGATAGAATTCAGCTTGGCGATAGGTGAGCTCATCAAAAAGCTTTTCGGATAGCGTGCAGCGATTTGCTGTACGCTTTTTTGTACCGTTAGAGTTGCCTTGTCTATTGACAATATTATTAAAAAATGATAAAATAAAAATGGATTTTTTAAAAGAAAGGACTGAGATTATGCTGGAGTTTATCTGCGGAGGAACCTACAGCAAGCGTGAAGAGGTCTTCCTTGAGATGGTAAAGACTGCTGCACAGAGCAATAAAAATGTTATTTGCATCATACCCGATCAGTACTCCTTTGAGTTCGACAGAACGCTTTATAAGGCTGTCGGTGTGAAGCTTTTCAACAGAATCAGAACTATAGGATTCAACCGCCTGAGTGAGATCCTTGCGATCAAATACGGCGGCTCGGTTCAGAGCTGTGACGATCATATTAAAACTATACTTATGTTCAGAGCTATAAAGGCATTATCAGGAAGCGGCAATGTGAAGTTTTACAGGAAAAATCTTGACAAGCCTGCGTTTATAGGCGAATGTCTTGAGCTTGTGCAGAGCCTGCGTGAGAGCGGTATCACTCCCGAAATGCTGAAAGCATCGGCTGAAAGTCATGGCGGAGTGCTTGAGGCAAAGCTTTCCGACCTGTCCGAGATTTACAGAAACTTCATGGAAGAGCTTGATAAGAACGAAATGACAGACTCGCTTTCTTCGCTTGCAAGAGCCTGTGAGCAGGCTGACAAGAATGAGTTCTTCAAGGATACCTGTGTGTTCATATCCTCGTTTACGAGCTTTACGCATGATGAGCTCAGAATGTGTGATATTGCACTTTCTCAGTGCGATGATATGACGGTTTCGCTTGTTATTGATGAAGACTGCGTAAGCAGATATCATACTCACCCGTTCCATGATACTATAGTTACCAAGCAGAAGCTTACTGATCTTGCCAAAGCTCACGGCATAAAGGTGCATACAGAAAACTGTGCCGATGCTGACGATATTTCCGGAGAGTTAATGCATTTGTCCAAAAATCTGTACAGCTATTCCGATAAGGCTTACCCCGAATACAAGAAGCTTGAAGATAAGCTTAAAAAAGAAGAAATAACACGAGCTGAAGCCGAAAAGGATCTTAAAGTAAGGCTTGTAAGCAGCTCGGATATGTATGAGGAAAGCGAGTATATCTGCTCGGAGATAATGAGACTTGTTCGTGAGGAGAAGTATAAATTCTCGGAAATTGCAGTTGTAGTAAGAGACCTTAATCAGATAGCCGAGGTGTTTGAGGACAGCTGTGAACGCTATGACATTCCTCTGTTTGTTGACAGGAGTGAAAAGGCCGAGAATTCCCTGATCGTTCGGTACATAACGCTTCTGATGAAGTGCCTTATGTCAAAGAAGTATTCAACCGATAACATTATGAAGCTTATAAAGTCAGATCTCTACCCGATGAGCTATTCTGAGGTAAATGCTCTGGAGCAGTACTGCTTTATCTGGGGTGTTGACAAGGATATGTGGCTGTCTGATTTTACAGCACCCGACCGTGAACTCAGGGAGACAAGTGATCCTGAAATTCAGAAAAAACAGCAGAAAGCACTTGCCGAAAGAATGAAAAGCCTGAATGAGTATAGAAAAAGGATTATTGTTCCCTTTGAAAACTTCAAGAAGGCTGTAGGTGCAGAGCCTACTGCGGCATCTATATCTACAGCATTGTATGACCTGTTCAGAGAGATAAAATTCACAGCAAAGGCTTATCACTATTTTAAGTCAGTAGAGGACTCCGATAAGGATAACGGCATTGAACTGATGAGAGGCTTAAAGCAGCTGTGGTCGAATGTAATGGCTGTGATAGGCTCTATCTATAAATTCATAGGCAATGAGCGTATCTCTCTCAGGCGTTACAGCGAGCTGTTCAGGGTAATAACCTCGCAGATAAGAGTATCAAAGCCGCCTCAGCAGCTTAACTGCGTAATGCTCTGCGATGCTTCACGTTCAAGAATAGGCTCTGTGAAGGCAGTATTTGCCGCTGAAATGAATGACGGTGTTTTTCCGGCAAGCGTACAGAGCGGAGCGCTCGTTACCGAGCATGAGAAGCAGCTTCTCAGCAAAGACGGAATGCTCATAGGTCAGAGTGCGAGAGCACAGTTTTTCAATGAAAAGCTTAACTGCTATACGGCTCTTACCTCAGCAGCTGACAGGCTTTATGCACTCTATTCCTGTGCAGACCTTCTGGGTACTGCCAAGAGACCCTCAAGCCTTGCAGGCGAGATAAAGGATATGTTCGGAAGTATTATATGTGTGAATACAGTTAAGCTTTCAGCAGACCGCTTTGTAAGCTCCTATAAGAGTGCATACTATAAGTATCTTGAAAACATAGCTTCAAAAGACAGCGTGAGTGCGACCCTCAGAGCCTTTCTTGAAAGCTCCTCCGAGTATGGAAAAAAGCTTCCCGATTCCTCGGAAATATATAAGAAGCCTGAATTTAAAATGTCATCCGAGCTTGCAGCTGAGACTTTCTTCCCGCAGGATATAAAGGCGATCTCACCGACACAGCTTGATACATATTTCAAGTGTCCGTTCTCATACTATTGTCACTATGGTCTTTCTCTAAGC
>ONLC01000017.1 GCA_900318545.1 uncultured Eubacteriales bacterium | reverse complement strand
ATGAACCGCCCCACATTGTGCGTACAGCACAAAAAAGCCCCTATGGCAAATAGAATTAAGCTACGAACTGGCTTCGCAATTCAAGCGGAGTCAGTTTTGTTTTGAGTTGAATGCGCTGGTGATTGTAAAAGTAGATGTAATCATCAATGAGCTGTCTTGCTTCAGCAAATGTCTTGATCTTAGCTCTGTGAATGCATTCTGTTTTGAGGATAGAGAAAAAATTTTCTGCCAAAGCATTATCATATGGGTTCCCACGTCTTGACATCGACGGCGTAATGTTGTATGATTTAGTTAGGTTAAAATACGGTTGTGAAGTGTATTGAAACCCTTGGTCACTGTGGAGTTGCAGCTCCGCAGTGACCTTTTCTTTTCTCTTGGCAGCTTTTATGGTGTTCAGAACAAGATTTACATTCTGTACCGTCGATGTCTTGTATGCAACGATGCTGCGGTCATAAAGGTCACGAATCACCGAGAGATACAGAAATCCCTGAGCAGTTTTTATGTAGGAAATGTCGGTCACCCATTTCTGATTTGGCTTGTCAGCATGAAAATCTCTGTTCAGCAGATTGTCATATCTGTGCAAAGCCTGACTGTAATTGCAGTATCTTCTTCGTCTGACAACCGAAAGAAGGCTGTATTTGTTCATAACACGCAGTATGGTCTTGGAATCGTGATGAACGCCTCTGCGTTCCAGCCATATCGCAACACGACGATAGCCGTATGTCTGCTTAGTTTCAGCCTGACATTCACGAATGAGCTCGGAAAGCTCCAGATCCTTTGCAGGCTTGCCCATGCGATCAACAAAGCCGTAATAACCGCTGCGAGATACATCAAAGAATCTGCACATCTCGCTGATGCTGTACTTGTCCTTATGACGATAGATAACTCTGAACTTGATCTCCGGTCTCACTTCCTTTCTGTAAGCGAGAGAAAATCCCGCATAAGCTCATTTTCCATTTCAAGAGCTTTGATTTTTGCGTCTTTACGAGCAATTATGTATTTGAGCTCGTTGACCTTATCGGTCTTGGAATACTTGCTGTCCTTAGGTGGGCGTCCTTTCTTCCTCAAAGCTATTCCTGCTGCTATCTTGCGTTCTTTCTTATGTTGCCGCTTGATAAATCCTTTCACTTGTTCTTTCGTGAAGCCTAAACGCTGAGCTATATCATTTTGCGTTAACCCTTTTTCTTTCAGATCGTTTATTTCTTTCTCATACTGCTGTATATGTCTGTAACTTCTTGTCATAACAAAACCTCCTATGGTTTCTATTATACCATAGGAGGTCTTTTTTGTCATTGTACGTTTTTACTGGAGCGGTTCAACAGTCTGTCGGGAGTTATTTTATATCGCCAGCTTATCTCTTGTAACTGTTATAGAGTTGTTGTACATCTCGATAAGCTCTTCAGCGGTGTTGTACTTATCTGAGAACTCTCCGTTTTCGGTAAGCATATAGCTTCCGCCCCAATGTCCGATTATGCCCCAGAAGGCATTGTCATCTGCTAAGCTCTGGATTGAGGGGAAGCTTCCGCACTCGCTCATGATGACAGGCTTGTCAGGACTTATGTTTGTAAGATACAGAAGTATATCCGCATGGCTTTCGGTCTTATCATCGGAATAGGCATCTGCCGAGGTGATATCGCAAAGTGCATCACCCACATACCAGTCAGCGTTCTGAGCACTCCATACCCAGATAAGATTGTCGAGCCCGTGATAAACGTTCAGCCTTTTGTAAAGCACCTTCCACAGCCAGATGTAGCTGTCCTTATCCCTGCCCCACCAGAAGAGCCCGTTGCTCGCCTCGTGCAGAGGTCTCCACAGCACAGGAACTCCTGTGTCTTTAAGCTTTTTTAGCTCCGCAGCAGCCTTATCAATGTCCTTGATAAGCTCTACGGTCTCAGCTGCGATCTTGCCATCGTCACGCATTTTTTCAAGGCTCTCTATAGGCTGTTCGGCAGTCTTTTCCGTGGTTTTCGCCTTGATTATGTTAAAGTCTGTATCCTCGGCATAAAAGCCGCTCTTTTCAGACGGTGCCTTCCAGTGCCACATATAGCCGACTATTCCGCCGTCATTATGCCACTGTATCGCAAGGTCGATGTCCTTATCCGTCAGTGAGCTGTCAGCATCGGTTACGTTCATAAGGTCTCCGAAACGCACTGCAGGGTACTTTCCTGTGAGCTTGAAGGTCATATCGGTCTCTGCGGTAGTGCCGACTGTATCATACTGCCCGAGTATTATCTTCTTGCCGTACACACTGCTCAGATAGCTGTAAAGGGCCTTTGTGTTCTCGCCCGATGAAGCGTTCGAGAGTGCCGTTTCAGATACCGTGGGTGCAAAGGAGCTTATCTCCGAACTTGCAGCGATAGTTACACGGTCAATGTCAAGGCTGCCGTCAACGGGGTTCAGGTTCACTTTAAGCTGACCCTTTTCAAGCCATACGTTTTTGATTATTGTTGTTTCAAATCCGCCCGAGCCCGAGGAGCTTACCTCCATAAGCTTAGCACCGTTTCCCATAAGCTCATTCACACAGGACACATCGGAAGCCGAGGTTATCGCCACATTGTAGTACTGCGATGCAGGCAGCTCGAACACTACGCTCCAGTCCTCAGCCTTCACAAGCTCGGTAACGTAGCCCTCACCCGTGAAGCCCTCACGCTCGCTGCTTGCGGTAGCACCGCCCGAGAGCGTTCCCTCCTCAGCCTGCAAGGTCTGAGTGTATTTTACAAACTCGGTCGGCTCGGGAGTGACAGTCACCTCGTCATAGCTGACAACCGGCTCTTCGGGAACGTCCTCCTCAGCAATACTGCTGTCAGAGAGCTCCTCTGAGGAAGAATCAGTCTGAGTGGTTCTTTTTACATCTATTTTCTCAATATCAGTTCCGCAGCCCGACAGCATAAGCACCGCCGCCAGAGCCGAAAGAAATATCCTTTTGTTCATAGCAATCACCTTTAGTATTATAGCACATAGGCTTTCCAAAATCAAGTGTTGTTAACAATACGGAACAACAGTGCTATAATGATATCAGGAACGTATCGTGAAAACGGTAGGCGGTCAGATCTACCCTCCGACTTAGCGGAAGGGGGGATGCGGTATGAGCGTTACAGAGGTATTAACTTTACTTATTCTGATAACAAACATAATTGGCCTTGTGGTCAATATCTGCAAAAAAAGATAACCGCCCTAATTGCCTGAAAGAGCGGTTATCATAGCATAACAATTCTTCGGAGGTGACCGCTTACAGCGATACGTTCTCCATTTCTACACACATTATAGCATATCTGCCGCCCGTTGTCAAGGACTTCGGGCGCTGTTTTTATTCCTTCTCGGGAACGATAGCAATGCTCAGCTCTTCGAGCTGCTTTTCATCAACCACTGACGGGCAGCCGCTCATAAGCTCACTTGCGTTCTGTACCTTTGGGAAGGCTGTTACATCACGCAGGCTGTCTGCTCCGCAGATTATCATGGCGATACGGTCAAGGCCGATACCCATTCCGCCGTGAGGGGGCGATGCATAGCGGTATGCGTCAACCAAGAAGCCGAACTTTGCTTCGATCTCCTCGTCGCTCATGCCGAGAGCCTCGAACATCTTCTGCTGGAGTGCAGGGTCGGTAATACGCATTGAGCCCGAGGACAGCTCTGTTCCGTTGAGCACAAGGTCCCAAGCCTTTGCCCTTACACTGCCGGGGTCGGAATCAAGGTATTCAAGGCACTCCTCCATAGGCATTGTGAAGGGGTGGTGCATAGCAACCCATGTTTCGTTCTCCTCGTCCCACTCAAAGAAGGGCATTTCTGTTATCCATACAAAGTTGTAGGTGTCATCGGGGATAAGCTCAAGACGCTTAGCGCAGATAAGTCTCAGAGCGCCCAGTGTCGGGAGAACTACCTTGTCCTTGTCAGCACAGATAAGGATAAGGTCGCCCTTTTCAGCACCGAGGTCAGCGAGAAGCTTCTCCTGCTGTCCCTCGCCCAAGAACTTTTTGAACGAGCAGTTAGGCTCATCAGCCCAGCGTATATATGCAAGACCCTTAGCACCGATGCCCTTTGCGTGCTCGGTCAGCTTGTCAATCTCTTTTCTTGTGTAGGTTGAAGCACCGTTCTTGACATTGATCATGCGTACAGAGCCGCCTGCCTCAATCGCTGACTTGAACACCACAAAGTCAATATCCTTCACCTTGTCGGTAATGTCCTCGATTTCAAGCCCGAAGCGTGTATCGGGCTTGTCCGAGCCGAAGCGAGCCATTGAATCTGCGAATGTCAGCCTTTCTATCGGCAGCTTTACATCCTTGCCCATAACTTCTTTGAAAAGTCTCTGTATATAGCCCTCAATGACCTCCTGGATATCCTCCTGATCTACAAAGGACATCTCTAAGTCTACCTGAGTGAACTCAGGCTGGCGGTCAGCTCTGAGGTCTTCGTCACGGAAGCACCTTGCAAGCTGAATATAGCGGTCATAGCCTGCCACCATAAGGAGCTGCTTGTAAATCTGCGGGCTCTGCGGCAGAGCATAGAACTTTCCGTGGTGAACTCTTGACGGCACAAGATAGTCTCTTGCTCCCTCGGGAGTGGACTTCATCATCATAGGGGTCTCGATCTCAAGGAAGCCGTTCTCATAGAAATACTCTCTTGTCACCCTTGCGATCTCGTGACGGGTAATAAGGTTCTGAGTAAGCTTCGGGTTTCTGAGGTCAAGGTAGCGGTAGCGAAGCTTCAGCTCGTCATTTACCTTGTCGGAGTTTGTTACCTCAAAGGGAGTGGTCTCCGCAGCGGAGAGTATACGCAGCTCGGTAACTGCGATCTCAATATTACCTGTCCTGAGCTTCGGGTTCTTGCTCTCTCGCTCTCTGACAGTTCCCACAGCTGCAAGAACGTACTCGCTCTTTACCTGCTGAGCCTTTTCAAACACAGCTCTGTCGGTCTCATCGTTGAAGGCAAGCTGTACAAGGCCTGTCCTGTCACGCAGATTAATGAAGATAAGGTTTCCCATATCCCTTACTCTGTCTGCAAAGCCCATAACGGTAACTGTCTGCCCTACGGTATAGTCAACGGAGCAGTAGTTAGTACGTTTAAGACCCTTCATACTGTCTAGTTTCATATTATTTCCTCTTTTCATAAAGATTTCTGAGTTATATTGATCTCACGCCTGCTTTTTCAAGCCTTTCGTGAGCCTTTCTTACTTTTGCTTCACCCATCACTGTTGCTGTGCCCTTTTTGAGAACTGATACCTTCAAGCCCCTTTTTACAGCACCGAGAGCAGTCGAGGTCACACAGCCGCACTCATCAAGTCCGCAGAGATGAAGCTCATCATAGCCTTTTTTTCTGACAAGCTCCAGAAGCTTCTTGTTTGTAAGCGCATCTCCGAAGTACTTGTCAAAGCACAGCGACGACACCACATCAAGCCCGTCATAAAGCGCTGCGCCCTCAGTGCCTGCCAGAGAATACCCGAACAGCAGCCTGTTGGTCGGGAGATTCTGTATCAGGTGGCGTATATATATCACATCGTGACCATTATTATCATATTGATGGATAAGCTCATTCACATCAGCTGTGAGCTTATCCGTATTGTAGGAAAACCTCTTTTTCCTTTTTTCATAGAGATAGTCATTCTGCATATCAATAACTATCAGTGCAAGCTTTTCAGCCATAAGCCCTCCTATTCTCTGAGCGACTCCAGATAAGCCTCGATAAGCTTCTTCTTATTATCAAACATCATCAGGAACAGTGCCACAGCCCATATTCCCGAAAATGCTCCCATTGCATAGAACTCTCTCAGCCCTGCGCACATAAGTATCAGCAACCACGCGATAAGCGTCAGCAATGCCGCCGAAACATAAGCCGAGACAGGCTTTCTTATTTTGCCGACGAGCCTTGAGCCGTTCTCTGTCTTTTCTATCTCTCCGAAAAAGCCCGATGCTCCGCCGTCACGCTTTTTCGCCTGATGGTGGAAGATCACCACTCTGTAGTCATCTCGCCGACAGCCGTAAAAGCAGGTCTCATAGCGGTGCTTTCTCATAAAACGCCCCAGTGAGAAGATATTCAGCGTAGGTCTGTACTCTGTAAGCTCTCTGTCGAGGCGCTTGCAGAGCTTTTTCGGGCTCATGGAGGTCTCTATCACTATCTCACGGCTCATTGAACGGGAGTGCCCTTTTCAGGCTTGTCGGGATAGTCATCGGGGTTGAAGACCTTGTCATTTATCTTTATCTGTCCGCCGGTTCTGGTGTTTAAGAGCATACCATAGATAGTTCCGCATTTTGTGCATCTGAACTGATGGAATATCTTCTCGGCGTACCAGCGGTTCTCACTGTCCATTATCTGATCAAGAGGACAGGTCTGGTAAACTATCTCAGCATCACCTGCAAGGCACATTCTCGCAAGCGAACCCACACAGAGCATATACTCAGTCGGATTGTGTATCTCAGCTATCGGGACATTTTTGCACTGCTCACATCTTTCGTTCATTATTTTTTACCTCCCAGAAGTGCTTCTATATCAGCCTCGGCAGAGCCGAACATATTGTTAAGGTGCAGATCGGAGAATTCCTTCACAAAGCTCTCCCCGAGAGAGATCTCGCTCTGCTCGCCTGTAGCCATATTTTTGAGGTTTGCCTTTCCGTTTTCAAGCTCGTCGCTTCCGAGCACTATCACGAACGAAGCTCCTGCCTTGTCGGCATACTTCATCTGTGCTTTCAGACCTCTTCCTATCAGGTCATACTCCACGAAGTAGCCCTCCTGCCTGAGGGAAGCTGCAAGCTCCATAGCCTTTGAAACCGTCTCTTCGCTCATAGGAGCGATGTAGAGGTCGCACTTTTTGTCCTCCATAAAGTCGCAGCCCTGCTTTTCCATTGTCATTATGAGCCTTTCAAGACCCATACCAAATCCGAGAGCAGGCGTTGGCTTTGCACCGAGCTCCTCGAGCAGACCGTCATAGCGTCCGCCGCCGCATACAGTGCCCTGTGCACCGATATCGGTGGAGATGAACTCAAAAACAGTTCTTGTGTAGTAGTCAAGACCTCTTACGATCTTCGGGTTCAGGGTGAACTCAATACCCATAGCCGATAGGTACTCCTGCAGCTTTGAGAAGTGCTCCGAGCATTCCTCGCAGAGAAAATCTGTTATCACGGGAGCGTCCTTTGCTATCTCCTGACATACAGGTGACTTGCAGTCGATTATCCTCATCGGGTTTTTCTCTAATCTTTCCTGACAGGTACCGCAGAGCTCGTCCTTTCTTGCGAAGAAGTAATCCTTCAGGGCCTTGTGGTAATTCGGGCGGCAGTTTTTGCAGCCGATGGAGTTTATATTCAGCACTATATTCTTCAATCCGCAGGTATCAAGCACGCTCTTAGCCAGCGAGATGACCTCTGCATCAGCTCTCGGGCTTGCCGAGCCTACCATTTCGCAGCCGAACTGGTGGAACTCTCTGAGTCTTCCTGCCTGAGGCTTTTCGTGGCGGAAGCAGGAGAGTCTGTAGTACACTTTCTGAGGAAGACCCTCATTGAGTATGCCGTTCTCGATAACAGCTCTCATAGTGCCTGCTGTGCCCTCGGGGCGGAGAGTGAACTGCGAGTCGCCCGAGGCTGTAACCGTGTACATTTCCTTGGTAACAACATCGGTAGTCTCACCTACCGAGCGTATAAACAGGCCTGTATCCTCAAAGGTAGGCACTCTTATTTCCTTAAAGCCGTACTGTGAGGCAATATCGTCAGTTATCTTCTCGACCGTATGCCACTTGCGTACCTCAGAGGGGAGAGTGTCGTTCGTGCCCTTGGGTCTCTGTATCATTACTGCCATAATTTTCTTTCCTTTCCTAACAGTTATAGTCCATAATACTATATAATAACTCATTTTATCTCATTAGTCAAGACAATAAATGTTAATAAGGAGGGACCTCACCGCAAAAAAACACCCCTGATAAACAGAGGTGTCTTAAATCAGTGTATATTTTGCTTTTACATAGGTGCAGAAGGATTAACGATATCACGCCAGTCGAGGTCGCCGCGCTCAAGTGCATGAATAAGTGCCTCTGCTGTAGCTATGTTTGTAGCAACAGGAATATTATGAACATCGCAAAGCCTCATAAGGTTAGCCTCGTTTGGCTCGTGCGGCTTTGCAGAGATAGGATCTCTGAAAAAGAGAAGCAGGTCTATCTCGTTGCAGGATATCCTTGCTGAGATCTGCTGGTCTCCGCCCTGGGAACCGCTCAGATAACGCTGAACGCTCAGCCCTGTTGCTTCGGCGACCATCTTTCCGGTAGTGCCTGTAGCGCAAAGATTATGTTTGCTCAGAACTCCGCAGTAAGCTATGCAAAACTGAACCATAAGCTCCTTTTTGGAGTCGTGTGCGATAAGTGCTATATTCAAAGTGATTCCCCCCGATATATTAAAGTGTTCTAAGTCTCAGACCTTGATGGAAAGCGGAATGTGCTCGCCCTTGATTCTTCTCGAAATAGCCGAGAATGCAAGGAAGCCCATTGAGCTCGACGAAAGCGGTGCGCCCTTACCTGTTGCAAGCGGAATTGCGCTGTCCTCAGGGATAACGCCGAGGAGCTGTACACCGATAGTATCGATTATAGCGTCCAAGTCGTCCATATCGTCATACTCGAAGATCCTCTTGTTAGCCTTGTTGATAACAAGTCTCTGCTTCTGGTTTCCTCTCTTGTAGAACTCATCGGACATCATTCTTCCGTCTCTTACACAGACAGGGTCAGGTGTGGTGACGATAAGGATAAGGTCAGAGTTGGTTACAATGTCGAATACGGAACCGTTGATACCTGCAGAGGTGTCAATGATGATGTACTCGAAGTACTTTCTCATTTCCTGAGTGATCTTCTCAATGTCCTCGGCCTTGAGCTGAACGAAGGGATCGCTCGGTGCACAGAGCACGCTCAGGTTAGAGGCAAGCTTAACAGTAGTTGTAGCCTTGTAAACATCACAGGTGCCCTCAAGCACATCGCCAAGGTCGTAAGGAATATTACCCTGCATACCCAGCATGATGTCCATACATCTCAGACCGAAGTCAAGCTCGATTATAAGAGTCCTGTTACCCTGCTTAGCAAGAGCATAACCCAGGCAGGCGCTGATAGATGATTTTCCTGTTCCGCCCTTACCCGAAGTAACTGCAATTATTTTTGACATAAGCTCATTGCTCCTTTCAAATACATGAGTAAATAAAACCGCAGACTACTGCGGATACGGCCAAGCCTCTGCGCAAAAATGCCTGCGCTTGCGGTACAGCCATATTAACGCTGCCGAAATCATAACAGCGACAGACGTTACCTATTATTATTTTACCACATATTTTCGATTTGTCAAAGTAATTTTTATGAAAAAGCACAAAATCGTTAATTCACATTAAATACCACTTTGAGATTTAGCTATTTTGCACAAGGAGAAATAATTGCCATACTGTATATAGTACCGCAAGGCTGCCTCGGATACAAGAAAATACAGGCTGTGCTGTAATAAGAGAAAAGCCTGCTGCATATACCTGTTAAAAAGCGGACAGGCGAGGGCTTTTCCGCAGGAAAGGAGACAGCTATGTACATAAAAACAATAAAGCTCAGGAACGTAAAGCAGACGGCACTTTTGCTGGCGGTTATAGCTCTTGCGGTGACGGCACTGGTGCTGGTGATCGGGGCAGTGAGGGCAAAGGCATCGCAGACAAAGGTCGGGAGCGAAAAGGAGCGTCAGGCATTTCTGAGCGAAATGGGCTGGAAAGTCAGCCAAAAGCCCGAAAGCACCCGTGAGATAACTATCCCCGAGAAGTTCAATAAGGTATACAAGTCCTATAACGAGCTCCAGAAGGAGCAGGGCTTTGATCTTTCGGACTACAAGGGCAAAAAAGCGACCGTATACACCTACACGGTAACGAACTACAAGGGCTATTCGGGAAAGGACTGCATTAAGGCAAACCTTATCGTCTGTGACGGAAAGCTCATAGGCGGAGATGTCTGCTCGGTAGAGCTCGGCGGCTTTATGCAGGGACTTCGCAGGTAGGGAACAGGTAACAGGTAACAGGGAACAGGTAACAGGGAACAGGTAAGGTGTCGGCTTTGCCGACGGATTTTAGTGAAATGATAAAGACCTCGCTTTGCGGGGTCTTTATCTGCGTTTAGTACAAAAATGTCGGCTCTGCTTTGTGAGAAATATAAAAGTTTATTAAAAAACTTGACATATTTGCCGTTCTACTATAGAATAATTATTGAAAGCTTGGTTTTTTCTTTTTTAAAAGAGGTATATTATGAGAAAACGTTTTTGTTCGCTTTTGTGCGCACTTACGCTTATGTTTACCCTGTTTGCATATCTGCCGCAGGTGGTGATAAAGGCAGGGGCGGCTGATAAGTTCAGCGGCAGCTTTTATATGGGCTATTATGATTGGGACGAGGTATCGGGTGCTAAGGATTACTTTGTTACGTTTGAATCAAATAAGCAGTCGGGCAGCTTTACCACAACAAAGCCCGAGTTCAAGATAGCAGACCATTTTACATACAAGGGCTATCTTTATTCCTTTAAGATATATGCAAGAAACAGCAGCGGCAAAACCATTGCCGAAAGCTATCTTGATTATTGGAGCGATACCGCCGAGATAACGGGCGTAAAGCTCTCTGCTGACCTGACAAAGCTTGAATGGGACGCTTTTAAGGGGGATTATGAGGAATACCATGTAAACATCTTCTATCCGGGCGGCGCAGGCGGCTTTTCGGTCGAAAAGGGCGTTACAAGTGTAAACCTGCTTGAGAAAATGGCAGATCAAAACCGACCGACAGGCACCTACAGAGTAAATGTTGCCGCCGACCTCAGTGAAGGCTATACACGCAGAATGGGCTGGAGCGAAGAGATATCCTTTGAATATGAAAGCCAAAACAAATATGTCAGCAAAACCAGCGTGACTGTCGATCTGCCGATGGTGGGGCAGACACCTGCCGATATAACCGATGCAAAGATAGTTATAAATGATGGTTCGGAGAATTCTTCCGAATATGTAAGGATGTATACCTTACAATGGGGCGAAGAAGACCCGGATTCATCGGGGTATTTTCAGATGTTTGACAATGATGTGTTTAAGAAGGACACAGAGTACAGGCTGCAAGTCATGATATACCTTAAAGACGGCTGCTATATGGATCAGGGCGTTGCATTTGACAATGGCGATTATTCATCATCTGTAAACGGCACAGATGCAAGAATGATAAATTTGAGCGCTTTGAAACAGTATTATCTTGAATATAAATTTACGCCAAAGTCGCCGATCGACAGAGTTGACCTGACCCTCACCGAGCCTGTTGCAGGGCAAGCCCCGAACAACACGGCGACAGTTACAAAGGGTGAGGCAAAGGTCACATTGGTACAATGGACGGAAAACAATTTACTTGCCGATACCTTTGAGGCAGGCAAGACCTACAATGCAAGGCTGGTGCTTTCGCCCCTTACGGGCTACACCTTTACCGAGGACACAAAGGTATATTTCAACGGCAAGCAGGCAGAGGTATGGGCGCTGATGCCGATTTTCGGGGGATATAAAGGCAATGTCGTATATACCCTTGACTTTGACTGCAAGGGCGCCTCGGGCAGAAAGAAGGGCGACTATAACGGCGACGGAGTTATCGGAATAGACGACCTGAGCGTGCTCAAAAAGGCGATGATAAACCTTGTGAAGCTCACAGGTGATGACTTTAACGTAATGGACGTAAACAGTGACGGCGTTTTAGACCTTAAAGACCTTACAGCTATGAAAAGACATATGCTGAACATAAAGAAGCTCTGGTGACTATGAGACTTGACAGATTTATTTCATCACAGCTCCCCGATGTATCACGCAGGGACGTTAAAAAGCTCTGCCTTAAAGGGCGGCTGACGGTAAACGGCAAAAGGGCTGCACGCTCCGATATGCATATTGATGAGCATTCCGACAGCGTGGCTCTTGACGGCACGGAGATAATCTACAGGGAGCACATTTATATAATGCTGAACAAGCCGCAGGGCGTAGTCTGTGCCACAAGGGACGGCCTTTCAAAGACAGTGCTTGAGCTGATACCGCCCGAGCTTCGCAGAAGGGGGCTTTTCCCTGCAGGCAGGCTTGATAAGGACACTGAGGGCTTTGTTCTCATAACCGATGACGGTGATTTTGCCCACAGAATGCTTTCGCCCTCGCACCACGTTGAGAAAACCTACTTTGTAAGGCTTCGTGACCCTTGGGAGAGCTCCTACACGAATACGTTTTCGGAGGGCTTTGATGACGATGAGGGCGGTCGCTGGAGAGCTGCACGCTTTGAGGGCTCGCAAAATGACCCCTGTGAGTGCCTTCTGACCCTGACTGAGGGGAGATATCACCAGGTAAAAAGAATGTTCGCTCAGCTGGGCAATAAGGTGGAGTTCCTTAAACGAATAAGTATCGGAGAAATGGAACTTGACCCGACTTTGCCCTCGGGCGGCTGTTTGGAGATACTGCACAAAGATGTTGATAAATTATTGGCATCGAAAACGTTGTAATTCCAGTTTTTACCAGTAAGAGTTGATTTTTCGTCAATCTTTATAAAGATATATGATAAAGTTTAGTAAAAAAAACTCTTGCGGGAATGGGAAGAATTTGTTATTATAGTAACATAGCTAATTGGGATATTAGTAAAATTACAAACAGGGAGGTTCTTATTAATGGCAAGTGTTTCATTAAGAGAAATCTATAAGAAGTATGCAGGCGGCGTTATTGCCGTATCTGACTTCAACATCGAGATCAAGGACAAGGAGTTCATCATTCTCGTAGGTCCTTCCGGATGCGGAAAGTCTACAACACTGCGTATGATCGCAGGACTTGAGGAGATCTCCGAGGGTGAACTTTACATAGGTGACCGTCTTGTAAACGACATCGCACCTAAGGACAGAGATATCGCAATGGTTTTCCAGAACTACGCTCTGTATCCTCACATGACAGTATTTGAGAACATGGCATTCGGTCTGAAGCTCAGAAAGGTGCCTAAGGACGAGATCGCAAGAAAGGTTGAGGAAGCTGCAAGAATCCTCGATATCGCACACCTGCTCGACAGAAAGCCGAAGGCTCTCTCCGGTGGACAGAGACAGAGAGTTGCACTCGGACGTGCAATCGTTCGTGAGCCTCAGGTATTCCTTCTTGACGAGCCTCTTTCAAACCTCGATGCTAAGCTGAGAGCTCAGATGAGAACCGAGATCTCGAAGCTCCATAAGAAGCTGGGTACAACCTTTATCTACGTTACACATGACCAGACAGAGGCTATGACCATGGGTGATAGAATCGTTGTTATGAAGGACGGCTACATCCAGCAGATCGATACACCTACAAACCTCTATCAGAGCCCTGTAAACCAGTTCGTTGCAGGATTCATCGGTTCACCTCAGATGAACTTTATCGATGCTAAGCTTCTCAAGGAAGACGGCAAGTACATTGTAGAGTTCGGCTCTGAGGACACAAAGACCACAAGAGGCGTTAAGTATAGGGTAGTTGTACCTGAGAGCAAGGCTGATCCCGAGGCACTTGAGCCGCTGGTAGATCAGGAAGTAGTTCTCGGTGTAAGACCTGAGTGTATCCATGACGAGCCTGCATTCCTGGCTCAGGCTACAACAGGTGTTATCAATACAACTGTAGAAGTAACAGAAATGATGGGTGCTGAGACTTATCTGTACCTCAACTGCGAGGGAATTCAGCTGACAGCAAGAGTTTCTCCTCGTTCCGATGTTCGTCCTCAGGACGATATTCAGGTTGCTATCGATCCTAACAGGATCCATATCTTCGATAAGGAAACTGAGAAGACCGTACTTAACTAAGAAACCGATTACAGCCCTTCCGATAACGGAGGGGCTGTTGTTTTACACTGGAGTGATACTATGGATTTTAAGAAACTTTCGGCAGGGATTTGTGCTGTTATGATGAGCGTGGCTGTGCTTGCCTCCTGTGGTGAGAGCGAGTCGAGCTCAAAGGCGGAGAAGTCCTCAAGCAAGGCAGCGGCAGGTGATGCGGACAGTCAGGGTGAGCAGATACTGACACCCGATGAGGATAAGCCGCCCGAGACCGATGAGGAATGGGAGCAGGCTATGTTCAAAAAGGCACTTGTCAGCTACGGCAACGCAGGTCCTATGCAGAGGGTGATCGAAAAGGCTCAGAGGGGTGAAGAGGTAACTATCGCATATCTTGGAGGCTCTATAACCGAGGGCATCTCGGCTGGACCCGACCTTTGCTATGCAAAGCTTTCATATGAGCATTTTGCCGAGAAATACGGCACCGGTGACAACGTCAAGTTCGTGAACGCAGGGCTTAGCGGTACGCCCTCAAAGCTGGGTATACTCAGGCTGAACAGAGATGTTCTTGTGCATGAGCCCGATATCTGCTTTATTGAGTTTGCTGTGAACGACGGCAACGATCAGGATCA
>ONLC01000194.1 GCA_900318545.1 uncultured Eubacteriales bacterium | reverse complement strand
ATTCTGTTGTCAGCTATCGCAAAGAATATAAGCGGTAGCCCGGTATATATTAGCTTTCTCATTAAGTTGCGAGCTCTCGGAGAAAGTTAATAATCAAAAAGGGTAAAAAAAGAGTCAAGAGCGAATTTCCGGTAGCCAAGACATAAGGACCGAAAATTCACCCTTGACAATATTTCAATCGTATGCTATAATAAACATACGAAAGCATCGCATTCGTCATAAAAAGTGATTTCTTAGTCAGTGTTCGACTAGAAATTACGTCAATTGGTATCGCCAGATACCTCTTGACTTATGGCGGATGCTTTTGTTTTTATATCCGCCTACGGCTATTATACCACATTTCAGACGATTGGTCAAGTGCTTTACATAAATTTTTTTCTCGTGGTAAAGCGTTAAATTTTTCAGCGTAGATTTTTGTCTACGCTTTTATTTTTGTCTTGCGACAAAATATCTGAAAAAGAAAGAAAAAGCTCCCCCGAAGCTTAAAGCTCCGAGGGGCGGTTTGTCATGCGACAAAATCAACTCAAATATGTTTGCTTTGGTCCGAGCTTGTCAGATCGAGAGGGTCTTTTCTTCAAAATTGGCATATATATTTTGACTTAAAGATTGTTTTTGTATGTGTTCCTCAAGAGTGTCAACTCTTTCTTTCACTGTAGAGCTTATTTGTCTTAGCCTTTCTAAAGTGATATAACCTGCGTCATATAAATATGAATAGTTGTTATGTGCTTCGTCTGAGAGAGTATTAAGCTTTGATAGATCAAGCCAATCAAAAGAAGTTACAAGCCTTAGCTGCTCACTGTGAGTATCCTTGAAGGGCTTACAAACAATATTGGGATTTGCTTTCGAGTGAAATACCAAAGATGTTCCGTTATCAAATATAGGAGCAAAGCCTATCCATTTTAAGGTCTCAGCGTTTCTTATCAACCCCAAATTATTCAAATGGCGATCTTCGTTTGCGATAAGGAAGTCAACAGTAATCATTTTATTAAGAAAGTTAGCAGCGTTTTTTATGGGAGTCTTGAATGCATTAGAGTTTGGCGCACCGCAGAGAAGAAACATTCCCTGATTCTTTTGTCTTCTGTGGAACGGAAATCAGGTGCGCCAATAGGCTATGCCATATGGCGTAGCGTATATGCAGCAGGAAAATAGCTTGCAAATGTCATATTTATAGGGTTCTATGACCATAACTGTTGATCATGAACACAAATTAATTTATGACATTATGCCTTTCATAAGCTCTTCCAGTTCTTCGTCAGACTTGTCCATGAGTTCATCATTCTTGTAGAATTTTGTGATGAGCGCACCCACGGGTTTGTCGTTATATGTGAATACAAGATCGTAAAGCCCTGCCTCACATTCGTCAGGGTTAAGATAAAAGCTGCCCCATGGTAACGTTTCATCATCGGGATCTTTATTAAGGTCAAGCATCTGAGCAAATCCCTCGGTCTCCTCGGAAAGCGTGTTATCAAGATAAAAGGCAAGATCGTCCTTATGCCTGAACACCCAGCATTTCAGTCCGCTTTCGGCATCGGTATCCGGGTAGATCTCTACCCATTCATTAAGCATAAAAATGCAGCGTACACGTTCGGTCGGATCCTTTTCGTTAAAATCTGCCGTGCCTGCTTGGTTTCCTGCCAAACGGACGTTACGAAGCACCTGTTCCTCGCCCTCCTCAAGCGGGAATACGAATAACTTACCCGGCTCAAGTGGACCGAGCACCTCTCCGACATCAGATGACTCATCAGATACCTTTGGATCCTGCGGAGAATCGGTCGCAGATGTTGTGGTAGTTGTTGTGGTCTGCTCCTCCCCGGAAGACTCTTGCTGATTGGCTGCAGCAGTAGTTGTTGTTGCTGCAGCATCGGACTTGTCAGAGGACTCGTCTTGCTTTCCGCAGGCAGCAAGAGCTGCTGTCAGTGATAAAGCCAGTAAAACTGCCAGTACTTTTTTCATAATAATCCCTCCTCGTAGAACATTAATTTTGAATGTGAAACTACTTTTTCACATTATTCACTTGAGCTAACAACCATAAATGTTAAAAGTGCGCAATTATGTGTGCCTGATGTGAACACAGTAAACAGACTCTGCCCACCCGTATCGTAGAAATATATGCGTGCAAAGCTTTGCTGATAATTTTTTTGTATTATACCACGCTTAGGAGACAATGTCAAGTGCAAAACTAAACATTCTATCCTAATGATATTGGAATAGCTGTTATCTGTTATCCATTCCAGCTTGGCGATAATATCCGTAACCTCCGGCAGACTGTAATAATCGTTACTGCTCCAATTATTCTGCGGAGCGTAGTAAGGCTTTACATTCAACATAACGCTCACCCTTTCTGCTGATGTTTAACAGGGAAATTTTTGCACAATCTAGGATTTAAGTCAAGCAATTACAGCATTATGGTATCTGACACATTGACATATACTGTGAAGTGATATATAATTATAAAAAGATATATTTTCGGGGGATAAATATGGAAAGAGAAGGTTTCAGGTCAAGGCTGGGCTTTATACTTGTTAGTGCAGGCTGTGCTATAGGTATAGGCAATGTATGGAGGTTCCCTTATGTTGTCGGACAGAACGGCGGAGGAATATTTGTACTGTTCTATCTTGTGTTTTTGTTTGTTATGGGCGTGCCTGTTCTTACGATGGAGCTTGCAGTCGGAAGAACCAGCAGAAAAAGTGCGCTGCTTGGCTACAAGGAGCTTGAAAAAGAGGGAAGCAGGTGGCATATTCACGGCTGGGTATGCATACTGGGCTGTTATCTGCTGATGATGTACTATACTACGGTGTCAGGTTGGATGACGGACTATTTCTTTAAGTTTGCTACAGGAGAGTTCAGCAGTGCCATGACTGCAAAAAAGGTTGAGGGAGTTTACAATGAAATGCTGGCATCGCCCCGGGAGATGATGCTTTGGATGGGTATTGTGGTTGTGCTCGGATTTTTTGTGTGCAGTATTGGAATTCAGAACGGTATCGAGAAAATAAGCAAGTTTATGATGTCCGCACTGCTTTTGCTTATCGTTGTTCTTGCGGTACACAGTATTACGCTTCCGGGGGCAGGAAAGGGACTGAGCTTTTACCTTGTTCCCGACTTTGAGCAGGTGAGAAAGATAGGTCTTGCAAAAATAATCGTGTCGGCTATGAGTCAGGCATTTTTTACGCTGAGTATTGGAATATCGTCAATGGAGATACTCGGCACTTATATGAGCAAGGACAATACCCTTGTATCCGAGTCTATGAATATCAGCCTTCTTGATACATTTGTAGCAGTTATGGCAGGTCTGATAATATTTCCTGCCTGCTTCTCATACGGTGTTGAGCCCGATGCAGGACCGTCACTGATTTTTATTACTCTGCCGAACGTATTCACGAATATGTCGGGCGGTCGGTTATGGGGAACGCTTTTCTTCCTGTTTATGACCTTTGCAAGCTTTTCAACAGTTATTGCAGTGTTTGAAAACCTTGTGGCTTTTCTTATCGACAGGTTCTCGATCAGCAGGAAGAAGTCTGCACTGATTAACTGTATTGCAGTGTTTATTCTCAGCCTGCCCTGTGTGTTGGGATTCAATGTCTGGAAGTATCTTACTCCGATAGGCAAAATGGATATTCTGGGCAGTGAGGACTTTATCGTCAGCAACCTTCTGCTTCCTGCGGGAGCTCTTGTGTTCCTGCTTTTCTGCGTTACTAAATGGGGCTGGGGTTTTGAAAACTACTATGAGGAGTGCAATACAGGCAAGGGAACAAAGCTCCCGAGAGCTTTGAAGCCGTATTTTCAGTATGTGCTTCCTGTGTTGATAGCTGTGATACTGGTGAGCGGACTTATATAGCTTAAAAATCGGCTGAGTGTTCTCAGCCGATTCTGCTTGTTGTAAAAGTTCTTTTAAAGGGGGCTGGGGCGTTAGCCCCAGTGGGGCAAAGGGGGCGAAGCCCCTTCCTGCTTTTACCCGGCCGAGGCTGTCCTGCACCAGACTTATTAGTCTGCACTATTTTTGAGTTTATCGACAGACTGAAGCGTTCGTACCGATCGGGTATGAACGCTTTTTTGGTAGACCCGATGCCGATGAGGAAGCGGTGACAGCCGCACTGAAAGCCGCACAGTGTGAGGATATCATTGACAAGCTGCCGAAGGGGATACATACCGTTGTGGGAGACAAGGGCGTATATCTTTCTGGCGGTGAAAGACAGAGGATCTCCATTGCAAGAGCTTTTCTCAAAGATTCACCTATCATATTGCTTGACGAGGCATCTGCGAGCCTTGATGTGGAAAACGAGACTGCTATACAGACAGCACTTTCAAAGCTTATCGAGAATAAAACAGTCATTATTATTGCTCACAGAATGCGTACAGTTTCGGGAGCAGACAAGATAGTGGTGCTGTCCGACGGTATTGTAAAGGAATCCGGCAAGCCCGGCGATCTGTTAAAGCAG
>ONLC01000037.1 GCA_900318545.1 uncultured Eubacteriales bacterium | reverse complement strand
GTTCGGAATAGTGACAGAAGTTAATCCTGTACAGCCGTTGAAAGCCCCGGTTGAGATCTCTGTAACAGTAGAAGGAATTGTCACCGACTTGAGCGATGTACAGCCTAAAAATGCTCCGCCGCATATTTTTTTACAGTTTTTCGGGATATTAACTGTAGTAAGTGCTGTACAATTCTGAACGATACTGTCAGGTACCTCTTCAAGGCTGTCAGGTAAAGTGACCTTTTTCAATGACTGACAGCTATGCAGTATTCCTGTATCAATATCCGTTACTGTTGACGGGAGTGTAAACTCCTCTAAGCCTGTATTATAAAATGCAAAGGTACTGATCGAAGTGACCGATGACGGTATAGCAACTGAGCTCAAGGCAGTACAGTCTTTGAATGCAGAATGATCAATAGTATTTAAGCCCTCATTTAAGTTGACTGTTTTCAGTGAAGTACAGCCTTCAAAGCAGCTTGATGATATAACACGAAGAGAGCTTGGCATAGTGACCGATCGTAGACTTGTATTATCCTTAAATGCTTCACTATCAAGCCCGTACACCTTGAGCGTATGGCTGTAGATAGTAAGCTCCTCGGGAATGACAAGATTTTGAGCGTTTCCGTTATACTTTCTTATCCAGACATTGTATTCCTGCGTTGCTTTGTCCCTGCTCATAAAGCAGGTAAAGTCACCGATCTCCTCATCAGCACTAACGGATATGCTCGTATCGAACAGGGCGACTCCCTGCGGCAGAACAGCTGCACCTGCGAATAAAAGTGCCAAAGCACACACAAGGGCAGTAAGTCTTTTTTTCATTTGTATTCCTCCTATAATTTATACTAGATTTATTATATCACATATTATATTTTTTGTAAACAGTATTTTGAATAAAACACTTCTTTACTTTTTTAGAACAATGTGCTATAATGTACAGTGATATATTGTAACGGAAGGACTGTTTTTATGAAAACATATACACTTGATGAGATCTACACTCAGGACAAGCTGGCTTTCCAGCGTGAGAGATATGAGAAGGCTGCCGCTGAGTTTGAAAAGCTCTTCGGGGAAAAGCCGACACACTTTTTCTCTGCACCCGGACGCACCGAGATAGGCGGCAACCACACCGACCACAATCTCGGCCGTGTGTTTGCGGCAGGAGTTTCTCTCGATGTTATCGCTGCTGTAAAAGCGACTGATGACGGAATCATAACTGTTAAGTCTGAGGGCTTCCCTGTTGACAAGATAGACTCTGCTGACACCGAGGTCAAGGAGGAGGAGAAGAACAGCTCGGCATCTCTTATCAGAGGCATGGCAGGAGGCTTTCTCAAAAACGGCCATAAGATCGGCGGCTTTAATGCTTACACTACATCGAACGTACTTAAAGGCTCTGGACTTTCTTCATCAGCGGCCTTTGAGGTGCTTATCGGAACTATTCTTAACGGTCTTTACAACGAGCAGGCTATCTCCGCAGTTGAGGTGGCACAGCTCTCCCAGTATGCAGAGAATGTGTACTTCGGCAAGCCTTCGGGTCTGATGGATCAGATGGCATCATCTGTGGGAAGCTTCATTACTATTGATTTCAAGGACGAGAAAGAGCCTGTTATAAAGAAGGTCGATTATGACTTTTCAAAGTCGGGATATGCTCTATGCATAGTTGACACCAAGGGCAACCACGCTGACCTTACTCCCGAGTATGCAGCTATACCTCAGGAAATGAAGTCTGTTGCTCAGTTCTTCGGAAAGAGTGTTCTGAGAGAGGTAGACAAGCAGGAGCTGCTCGATAATATTTCTGCTGTGCGTGAGAAATGCTCCGACAGGGCTGTGCTGAGAGCACTTCACTACTTTGATGATAACGAGAGAGTGCTTGCTCAGGCTGAGGCTCTTGAAAGAGGAGATATTGAGGGCTTCTTCAAGCTGATAAATGAGTCGGGTGACTCATCATTCAGATATTTGCAGAATATTTATGCGTCATCTGCACCTGCTGAGCAGGGACTGTCGCTGGCACTCTACATCGCTAAGAGCGTTCTCGGAGACAAGGGTGCGTGCCGTGTTCACGGCGGCGGCTTTGCGGGAACTATACAGGCTTTCGTTCCGAATGATATGCTTGATAAGTTCAGTGCAGAGATCGAGAAGGTCTTTGGTGAGGGCTCCTGCTATGTGCTCTCGATAAGACCTGTCGGCGGAGTAATGGTAGGTCTGTAAAGGAGCAGCTATGCTTGGAATAAAAAAGCAAGTGAACCTCAGGTTTTCGACCTGCGGCGAGATAATGATAGACGGTCTTCCCTTTTCGTTCGGAGTTGAAAGCTCGGGAAAGGCTTCAAAGAAGGGGCTTTGCGTTTCTATCTCGGGAGAGGATGTTGACAACGGAAAGATCACGTTCTCGGGACTGACAAGAAACTGCTATGTCAAGGGAAAGCTCCAGCCTGTAAGGTACGATTTTAAGCTCACTACAAAAAAGGACGGAAAGCGTATATACATGGCAAGGTTTCCCGATCTCGAGATACCCGATGCTTTAGATACAAAGATGTTCAAAAAGGTCACAGAGCAGGACGTTCTCAACCGTATGAACAATGAGATAAGCTTCAAGGTAACACCACACTACTCGGGAGAGGACACTCCCGAGATACTGCTGACGGTATACCCTCTTGAAAATGTGCTGACAGGCTCTGCGGCGGCATGGCTGAAGGTAACATCTGATACGGATTATTTTCTGCACAAGCTCAATAAGAGGAGGAAATGATATGTTCTCGATATATTTAATTATTCTGGCGATCAGTATTGTGTTGTATTCACGCTTTTGCCTCTGATATTCGGCAAGGGCAGAAGAAAGACCGTGAACCTTATCTTTTTGTGCCTGTGTATAGCCTGCTTTATCGTTACGAACGTCATCAGAAACATTGATAAAAAGGACAGCAGCAACTACAAAGTATACGGCGGAGGACTTTTCAGAGAGGTGGAATATCTTGAGACAAAGGGCGGATACCACATCTTCAAGGAAGATACTCTGAGGGTAAAGGAGCTCGGGCATGACATTGCTGTGCCCGACAGTATAGAGCTTCCGTGGTACACAGAAAAAATCGACAGATATAATACAAGGATACTCTGTACGAAGGATACAGAGATCGACAAAAACAAAACTATCAAGATCGACGGCGAGACTTACATTCTTGCAGATAATGCCGAAAAAATCAAGACCTCTTACACCTATTTTATGGCACCTCTGCCGGCACTTTATCTGAGCTTTCTGCTGTTTAATATACTGCCCTCTAAAAAGAAGAAAAACAAATAAAGGAGCATTTTGATATGCGAATGAGAAGAAAGAAAAATCTTGAAGAAAGGCTTGAAAAATGCGGAGACATGATCTACCGCATGGACAGGGAGAGCAAGGATTTTTCAGACAAATCGAACAAGGAGCTTATCGACCTTGAAAAAATGTTCGGGAGAAACGCTCCGCTGATATTGGAGATAGGCTGCGGAAAGGGTCAGTTTGCGGCAGAGCTTGCAAAGCGTGAGACCGATATGAACATAATAGGCGTTGAGAAATCCTCGAACGTTATTGTTGAAGCTGCCGAAAAAGCAATTGAAATGCAGATACCAAACCTGAGATTTGCAAGGGGCAATGCCGAGTACCTCGACTGCTTTATCCCCGAGCATTCTGTGGAGTGCATTTATCTTAATTTCAGCTGTCCGTTTCCCAAAAACACCTATGCGGCTCACAGGCTCACCCATGTGAGGTTCTTGGAACTGTACAAAAAATTACTCAGAAAAGGTGGTGCCATCTATCAGAAGACCGACAATATGCACTTTTTTGAGTTTTCTATAGAGCAGTTTTCCGAAGCAGGCTACAAGCTTAAAAATATTTCGCTCGATCTTCACAACAGTGACTTTGAGGGCAACATTGTTACCGAGTACGAGAAGATGTTTTCCGATATGGGAAAGCCTATCTACAGACTGGAGGCATACCTTGAAGACTGAGATAAAAGACGAAAAGAAAAGGCGGCTGACGCCTGTTCGTGCAAGAAAGCTCATAGTAATACTTATCCTTATAGCCGTGGTTGCAGTCGGGTTTATCCACCAATGGTATCTGAGGAGTGACAGCTCGATAGAAAAGACGTTCAGGGATAACAGTGAGCTTTTTAATACTGCCGTATCGGCTATAAGGGAAAACGGTAAGACCTTCGGGAAAACATCTGTCGGGAAATGCAAAAACATCGTCAATGGCATAGACAGCACTCTTGATGAGCTTTCGGATACAGGGATAAGCTATCTGTCATTTGACGGACACGATATTGACTTTTATTCGCAGTTTGACCACTACTACATTTTCCACACTGATGATGAATCAGTCGATAAGGAATATGAAACCAGTATCGACTCGGACTGGGGATACCTGAAAACCAAAAAGAAATAAGAGAGCGAAGTGCTCTCTTATTTCAGTCTGTCGATAAACTCAAAATAGTGCAGTTTTTGCCTCGTCAGGTCTGTACATTCGTACAGACAGACTCGGCTGGAGTGAGGGGAGATGGGGCTATCGCCCCAGACCCCTTTTAAAAGAACTTTTGCAACAAGCAGAAATAAGAGAGCGTAAGGCTCTCTTATTTTTTGCTGCGTTCATATTCCTTGATGCCTGTCATTATCGTGAAGGCTACCTGCTTCTGATATTCCTCGGATTCAAGCTTGGCGGCTTCATCAGGGTTTGAGAGAAAGCCGCACTCTATCATAACAGCAGGATTTATGGTATTGTCGAGCAGGTACAGATCATCGCCTACTGCCTTTGCCTCTCGCTCATTCTCAGGCTGGAGTACCGAGCGAAAACGCTCCTGCATTATTTTTGCGAGCTGTTCGCCCTCGGGATTTTTCTCGCTGTAAAACATCTGGGCTCCGCTGTACTTAGAATCGGTAAACTGGTTCTGATGTATGGAAACCGAGATTCCGTCGCTGTACTTGCCAAAGATCGCAAGGCGGTTTTTCATATCTGAAAGCTTCTGGTTTTTAAGGCCCTCCACTCCTTTGTCATAGATAGAAACATCGCTCTCCCGGGTGCAGTTTACATCGTAGCCCATGACGGTCATAGTATCTCTGAGAGTCAAAAGGATATTAAGGTTTATATTCTTTTCGACTGCACCGTTTACAGATACACAGCCGCCGTCAGCACCGCCGTGACCTGCATCAATTGTAATAACAGGCTTCTCGGCCGAGGCTTTTGCTTTGCCTGCTGTCATTATTGCCTGTGAGGCTGACCTGCCGAACAGACACAAGCCTGCAAAGCCGAATAAAAGCGTCAGGCAAAGAACCGTTTCTATCTTTCTCATATTATCATCTCCTTGCTTCATATTATGCGGACAAGGAGAGCAATATGCAAAAAGCTGTCCCTTTCGGAACAGCTTTAATTTTATGACTTTCTTGTGATCTCGGGCTCAGCCTCGCCCCTGACGCACTCGGCAGTTATCTTTATACCTGTGATCGTCTTGTCGGACGGAGTCTCAAACATAAGGCCTGTGAGCAGTTTTTCAACTACAGCACGAAGTCCTCTTGCACCTGTTTTTTCCTTGATAGTCTGCTTTGCGATCTCACGCATTGCATCATCTGTGACCTCAAAGTCGATATTATCAAGCTTAAAGAGCTTTGTATACTGCTTGATAAGAGAATTTTTAGGCTCTGTAAGTATCCTGCACAGAGCGTCTTCATCAAGCTCCTCCAGAACTGTAATAACAGGCAGTCTTCCGACCAGCTCGGGCACAATACCGTACTTTACAAGGTCGTGAGGAACAACCTTCTGCATAACATTATGCTCCTCGGTTTTTGCCTTGACATTTGCACCAAAGCCCAGCGAGGACGAATCTGTTCTCTTCTCAATGACCTTTTCGAGCCCCTCAAAGGCTCCGCCGCAGATAAAGAGGATATTCTTTGTATCAATGTGGATAAACTCCTGCATAGGGTGCTTTCTTCCGCCCTGCGGAGGAACGTTTGAAACTGTACCCTCAACTATTTTCAGAAGTGCCTGCTGAACGCCCTCACCGCTTACATCACGGGTGATTGAGGTGTTCTCGGACTTCCTGGATATCTTATCTATCTCGTCGATATAAATGATACCGTTCTGAGCTGCCTCAACATTATAGTCGGCAGCCTGAATAAGCCTTGTAAGCACGTTCTCAACGTCATCACCGACATAGCCTGCCTCAGTCAGAGTGGTTGCGTCAGCAATTGCAAACGGAACGTTCAGAAGCTTTGCAAGAGTCTGAGCTATAAGTGTTTTACCTGTTCCCGTAGGACCTATAAGAAGAACATTACTCTTCTGTATCTCGACATCGTCATTATCATCGAGCGACATTATTCTCTTATAGTGATTGTAAACGGCAACAGATAGAGCTATTTTTGCAGCTTCCTGACCGATAACGTACTCATCGAGCACTGCCTTTATCTCGGAAGGCTTTTTAAGGTCTATCCCTGACTTGTTCTTAACGTTCTTTCCGCCCTGATTCTTGGGCTTAGCAACAGGCAGACCCTCCTGCTCGGCAAGAACGTCATAGCAATAGATAACGCACTCCTCGCAGATGTGGCTGTTGCCTGCACTGAAGAGGTTTCTTACCTTATTCTCGGATTTTCCGCAGAACGAGCACCTTTTTAGTACATCATTTGGCATTTTGTATCACCGTTTTCTATAATTATCTGTTTGTGATGACCTTGTCGATCAGACCATACTCCATAGCCTCCTGAGCTGTGAGATAGTTGTCACGCTCTGTATCGGCATTGATCTGCTCGATAGACTTTCCTGTATTCTGAGAAAGGATCGTATTGAGCTTTTCTCTGGTCCTTACCATGTGGTCGGAGTGGATCTTGATATCTGTACACTGTCCTGACAGTCCGCCGCCGCCGATAAGGGGCTGGTGGATAAGGATCTCACTGTTCGGGAGAGCAAATCTCTTGCCCTTTGCTCCGCTGGAGAGCAGGAACGAGCCCATTGAAGCTGCCATTCCGATGCAGATAGTCGATACATCGCACTTGATATACTGCATAGTATCGTAAATAGCCATACCTGCTGTGATTACGCCTCCGGGGCTGTTTATATAGAGGTCTATATCCTTCTCGGGATCCTGACCCTCAAGATACAGAAGCTGAGCCACCACAACGCTGGCAACTGCGTCGTCTATCTGATCGCAGAGCATAATAATACGGTCATTCAGAAGCCTCGAAAAAATATCGTAGCTGCGTTCGCCTCTGCTTGTCTGTTCTACTACATAAGGAATCAATGCCATAATGCTGCCTCCTGACATATATTTTTCGCCCGCACGATTAAATGCGAGCGAAATCGACAAAATTACTTGATAACTGCGCTGTCCTTAACAAGGTCTGATGCCTTGCCGACAGCAACATCTCTTCTGAGATCCTCTTCTGCAACGATCTGCTTGATCTGCTCTGCATCTACACCGTAGCTCTCGGAAATCTTCTTGATCTCCTCGTTCAGCTCATCATCGCTGACCTCGATGTTCTCGAGTACTGCGATCTTCTCAAGTGCAAGTCTGAGCTTAACCTGCTTCTGAGCCTGCTCCTCATAAGCCTTCTTTACAGTGTCGATATTCTGACCTGTATACTGCATATAAAGATCAAGTGTGATGCCCTGTGCACGGAGTCTCTGCTCGAGCTCCTGTACCATCTCATTAACTCTGTTATCGTACATCTCCTGAGGGATCTCACCCTCGAGCTTCTCGATGATCGCATCAAATACTGCGGACTCAGCCTCGTTGTCAGCCTGCTTAGCGTTAGCCTCTTCAAGCTTCTTTCTTACGTCAGCCTTGTACTCTTCAAGAGTCTCGAACTCTGTGGAATCCTTAACCATCTCATCATCAATCTCAGGATAAACCTTCTTGGAAATGCTCTTTAGGTTGATCTTAAACACTGCGGGAGCACCTGCAAGCTCCTTCACCTGATACTCCTCAGGGAAGGTTACATTGATGTCAAAGGACTCGCCTGCATTGTGGCCTACGATCTGATCCTCAAAGCCTGCAATAAACTGACCGCTGCCGAGGTTCAGAGTGAAGTCCTCAGCCTTGCCTCCGTCAAATGCAACGCCGTCCTTGAAGCCCTCAAAGTCGATAAGTACATCATCACCGAGCTCTGCTGCTCTGTCATCAACAGTTTCAACTGTAACGTTCTTGTCTCTGAGCTGATTGAGCTGTGCATCAATATCCTCGTCGGTAACTTCCTTAACATTCTTAGTTACCTCGATGCCCTTATAGTCCTTGATATCAACCTCAGGCTTAGTTACGCACTTAGCTGTGATCTTGATGCCCTCTTCCTTGCTGATAGCTGTTACCTCTACCTCGGGACGAGCAACGAGAGTAAGACCCGACTCCTCAACAGCACCGTTTACAGCATCGGGATACACGATATTTACTGCATCCTCGAAAAATACCTGCTCGCCGTACTCTCTCTCGATAAGCTTTCTTGGAGCCTTGCCCTTACGGAAGCCGGGCATCTGGATATTCTTTCTAGCCTTCAGGTATGCTTTCTGAAGTGCAGCCTCAAAATCCTCTGCAGAGACCTCGATCTCCAGCTCGTACCTGTTGGTTGCGACATTATTTGTTGCTTTTAAACTCATTTTATTATTCCTCCAATAAAAATATATCCTAGTTATTATAACATATCTTGATATTGATTTCCAGCATTTTTTTATAAATTGTCACTTTGCACAATTTCTGATATGTCCAATGGGTCAAATTGCAAAAAATCACTTGATATAAGTCGATATTCTATGCCGTCTCTCTGACCGTTTATTGCATAATTATGAGATTTCCCATGCAAATGACCGTAGTAGCAGCGTTTTATTTTATACTCATGCAGCACATCGAGCATATCATAATTGCAGCTGCCTGCATACACGGGAGGATAATGCAGGAACACTACGGGCTCAAGCCCTTCTTTAAGAGCCGACTCTATCGACATTCTGAGTCTACCCGCCTCACGGGCGAGCACCTTTGCATCTGAGGGCTCTCCGGGCTCGTTTATCCAGCCCCTTGTGCCGCAGATACCGATATTGCCGTATTTATAATGGTTATTGTGCAGGATATTAAGGGTCTCAAAGCCGTTTTCTCTGAAAAAACGCTCGGTCTTGGTCTTGGTCTCCCACCAATAATCATGATTGCCCTTTGAGATTATCTTTATGCCGTTGAGTTTGTCGATAAATGCAAAATCCTCTTTACACTGCTCGTAATTCATGCCCCATGAGATATCTCCGGGGATAACTACAGTGTCCTCGGGGCGGACCTTTTTCTGCCAGTTCTCTTCGAGTCTTGAAACGTGATCCTTCCAACCCCCGAAGATGTCCATAGGCTTATCTACCCCAAATGACAAATGAAGATCTACTATTACGAACAAGCTCATTCGGACACCCCTTTCGGAATATTTCATAAATTTCTGCAAACACTATATCAAAGCCGAAAGGAGATGATATAATGGATAAAAAACACGGCATACACTGCAGCGTTGAAAGCTGCGTTTACAACAGGGACTGCAAGGAATGTACTGCATCGGCCATTGATGTGAGCGGTACCTGTCAGGAGCCCGGCTGCTGCGACGAGACCGTCTGCAAAACCTTTGAAGCAAAAGACTGACGAACAGACCCTACGGGGTCTGTTTTACTTATACAGCATCTTATGCTGCTGGAAATGATCATCTTTATTGTCAGCAGGCTTTGGCTTTTCAAGCTCCTCCCTGCTGTCTGTGAAGATATGCTCATAGCCCTCAGCCCTTGCACCGTTCATTGCTTTCTCAAGCTGTTTGAGCTGATCTGCCTGAGACATCGCATTCATCTGCGAATAATCTCTGTGACCAACGAAGGGATAGCTCGGGAGAGATTTCAGAAAGTCGATATCTTCGACTAAAACTCTGAGTCTTAAATAGAATACCGCCAGTATCAGCTCCAGCAAAACAGCCTCAAACGAGAAATACCAGAACAGCACAAATACTATCACAGAGCCTATCGGCACAGGCAGCAGTATATGCCACAGGCTTTTGCTGTCAGCAATGCTTATAAGACAGCCTGCAACAAAAAACGCTATATAGTATACAATTCCTGCTGTTGAGTTATCGACCTTTCTGAACTGGACGCTCAGCGACCCGAGATATGATACCCAGCCCGCCAATCCATAGCCAAGAGCCATAACAAAAAGCACAACAAGGGTGAATGTGGAATAGAACATTCTTCCAGACTTGCGTTTATTGTATATTCTTCTCAGGTCATCATCGGGCATTGTTCTCCAGTACTCACGTATGCTGTCGTTTCTGCTCATATCAGCAGCCAAGAACTGAGAACACGTAATCCTTCATTTCAGTCTTGTCAACAGTCTTGTCAAAGCGTACTGCCTTATCCTTCAGTGCTGCAAGCGATGCAGGAACAGGAAGCTTTGATACCTCAGCAAGCTTGTCAACGAGTGCGAACTCGTCAGCGTTGTTGTCAGCACCGATCGCTCCGAGAACAGAGCCCGAGAACTTATAGGGGCTTGCAGTAGATGCGATAACAGTCTTTGTCTGATCGCCTGTTGCTGCCTTATAGTCCTGATATACCTTAACTGCTACTGCGGTATGAGTATCGCAGGTGTAGGAATACTGATCGTAGATGCTCTTTATGCACTCCTTAGTCTGCTCATCATCGCAGAAGCCTGCATAGAACTCATCAGCGAGTGCCTTCTTGACCTCATCGGAAACCTCATATCTGCCCTCTTTTGCAAGAGCGCCGAACCACTCTCTGATCTGAGCGTCATTGCCATCAGTGAGGTGATAGAGAAGTCTTTCAAGGTTAGAGGAGATAAGAATATCCATAGAAGGAGAGATAGTTGTGTGGAACGGGCGGTTCCTGTCATAAACGCCTGTATTTATGAAATCGGTCAGAACGTTGTTTGCGTTCGATGCGCAGATAAGCTTGTTCACGGGGATACCCATATGCTTTGCATAGTATGCTGCGAGGATATTTCCGAAATTGCCTGTAGGAACTACGACATTGATCTTGTCACCGAGAGCGATCTCGCCGTCTTTAACAAGCTGTGCATAGGTAGATACATAGTAGATGATCTGAGGTGCAAGTCTGCCCCAGTTTATGGAGTTTGCAGAGGAGAACATCATACCGTTGTCAGCAAGTGTTTTTGCGATCTCAGGATTAGTAAAGATAGCCTTTACACCGTTCTGCGCATCATCAAAGTTGCCCTTGATAGCACAAACGCCTACATTTTCTCCGTCCTGAGTCGTCATCTGCTTTTTCTGCATTGCAGAAACTCCGTCCTGAGGATAGAACACAAGGATCTCTGTACCCTCAACGTCTTTGAAGCCCTCAAGAGCAGCCTTTCCTGTATCCCCCGATGTTGCAACAAGGATAACGACCTTCTTGTCAACGCCCAGCTTCTTTGTAGCTGTTGTGAGCAGATACGGCAATATCTGAAGCGCCATATCCTTGAAAGCGCAGGTAGGACCGTGCCAGAGCTCCAGCATATATGTTCCGTCAAACAGGTGAGCAAGCTCAGCGATGTTGTCGGTATCAAAATTCTTGGTGTTGTATGCACCCTCAACACAATACCTGATCTCAGCCTCGGTATAGTCTGTCAGGAACTTTGAGAATACAAAAAATGCTCTGTCTCTGTAGGACATATCGCCGAGTGCAACGATATCATCATTGCTGATAGAGGGTATGCTCTCGGGAACGAAAAGACCTCCGTCCTCGGAAATGCCCTGTGCGATAGCCTGTGCAGACTCTACCTTGACATCATTGTTTCTTGTACTTCTGTAATTCATAATACTCAACCCTTCCTTTATTTACTCGCATCAAAAGCCTTTACATAATATTTAAGATGCGAGACTGTGTTCTCTTTGAGTGTGACGACTGCAACATCAAAGCGGCAGTCATATTCGCCCTCTGTAATATCAAGATACCTTTGTGCCGCCATGATAATATGACGCCGTTTTGCGGGAGTTACTGCCTCCTCGCCCTCAGCAAGGGGAGCTTCTCCCCTGGTCTTTACCTCAACAAAACAGAGTGTTGCGTTTTTCTTAGCTATTATGTCGATCTCTCCGCCCTTTACGGTGAAATTGCGGTCAGCTATCTCATAGCCGTGCCGCACAAGAAAGGAACAAACGGCATCTTCACCGATATTTCCTCTCGCCCGAAGCTCGCTGTGATCGACAGGTTCACTTGTTCTTCTTATCATAATACTTTTTCAGAAAGCTCATTCTGTGTATGTCGCTAGGTCCGAACTCATCTATCATCTGATAGTGAAGCTTGGTACCGTAGCCTTTATGCTTTTCAAACTGGTACTGAGGGTACTTCAAAGCCTGCTCCTTCATATATCTGTCCCTTGCGACCTTAGCAAGTATAGATGCCGCCGCTATGGACTGACTTTTTGCGTCACCCTTTACAACAGCACTCGCCTCACAGGGGAGACTTTCGGGCACCTTGTTTCCGTCAATAAGGCATATATCGGGAGTGATACCAAGCTGCTCCACAGCCCTTTTCATTGCAAGCATAGCGCAGTTGAGGATATTGAGCTCCTCTATCTCCTGAACGCTCGCTGATGCAATTGCCCAGGCCTTTGCCTTTTGTTTTATCTCATCAAACAGCAGCTCACGCTTCTTTTCGGAAAGCTTTTTGCTGTCATTGATGCCTTCTATTACCGTGTCATCATCGAAGATAACTGCTGCAGCAAAAACATCTCCTGCAAGAGGTCCTCTGCCTGCTTCGTCACAGCCGCAGACAAGTGCGAACTCCTTTCTCCACTCACGGTCAAACTCATACAGCTCGTTCATATCAGTACCCCTTTGGCTTTTCGAGTGTAAGCCTGCCTATTTTGCCTGCTCTGTACTCATCAAGGACTGTCGCTGCTGCTCTTTCGGTGTTGATCTCTCCGCCCCGAACAAGAAAACCTCTCTTCTTTCCGACACGCTCGAGAAGCTCATATCCAACTGTGCAGCCCATCATTTCATCATCGGGCTCTTCAATGCCTGAAAGGTCAATACCATAGCGTTCAACGACAAGTTCGGGATAGTTCTCTTTCAGGTATTCCAGAAGCCTGCACGCAAGATACTCTGTATCCATAATCTGATCCTTTACCGCACCTGTGAAAGCAAGCCTTTCACCAACAAGCTTATCCTCAAACTTTGGCCAGAGCACGCCCGGCATATCAAGGAGCTCAAAGCCCTCATCAAGGCGAACCCACTGCTTACCTCGGGTAACTCCGGGTCTGTCCTCCACCTTTGCAAGCTTTGAGCCTGCAAGCCTGTTTATAAGCGATGATTTTCCTACATTCGGGATACCGCAGATCATCAGTCTTATCGGTCTGCCCTTCATGCCCTTTTCGTTCCATTTCTCAATATCATCAGCGAGAAGCTCTCTGAGCTTTACATAGAACTTATTTATATTCTTTCCGCTCTTGCAGTCAAGTGCCAGAGCACACATATTCTTTTTTGAAAACCAATCAAGCCACATATCCGTTACATTCGGGTCAGCGGCATCTGATTTATTGAGTATTACAAGTCTAGGCTTTCTCTGTGTGAGCCTGCCGATCTCGGGATTATGGCTCGAATAAGGTATACGTGCATCGGTCATTTCTACGACTGCGTCAACAAGCTTCATATTCGCAGCCATAAGCCGTCTTGTTTTTGCCATGTGACCGGGAAACCATTGTACCTGCGATACCTCGCTCATAAGAGCCTCCTTTACTTTACTCTGCCTGCTCCTGCTGTACGGGAATAGGCTCTGAAGATCACCCTGCCGACTATCTCCGACTTCGGTATAAAGCCAAAGGCTCTTGAATCGGTGGAGTGGTCTCTGTTATCACCCATTACGAACACATATCCGAACGGGACTTTATAATCAAATCTGTCTGTACTGCTGTTATAATTGCTCATATCGAAGCTGCTCTGCTGAAAGCTGTCAACCGATACATAGGGCTCATCGAGCTTGTCACCGTCAACATAAACTGCACCCTCCTCGCAGTCTATAGAAACCGTCTGCCCCGTGGTCGCTATGACCCTCTTGATTATGGTTTCATTCATCGCTGATGAATTCACAACGATGATATCCTTGGTCTCGGGAACATAAAACAAATGCGATATCACCAGCATATCACCCTCATAAAGGGTGCTCTCCATTGAAACACCGTGAACGACAGCAACTCTGAACACAAACGTAAACAGAAAAATCACCATAAACACAGCGAATACTATTGATTCGCTCCAGTCAAGGAATGCTTCAAGTGCATGATCATGCTTCCCGTGCTTTTTTCTCATAGCTTAAACTCTGCCGAATTCATTAAATGGGAAAAGTCTCAGCACTACCTTGCCGAGAACCATATCATTGTCGATAAAGCCGAGCCTTCTGCTGTCGGTGGAGTTATTTCTGTTATCTCCCATTACAAATATCTTGCCCTCGGGAACATTGTACTCATAAACACCGTCAGCGATCATATACTCTCTGTCGAAGTATCCGCTGTCGATCATAACACCCTTTTTGTGAGTGTCATCAAGCACCTTATCGTTTACGGTTATAGTATTGTCATTATAATTGATAACTACCTTATCTCCGCCTGTGCCGATAACTCTCTTGATTATCGTCTTATGGAAACTATCTGTGTTCGCATCAAGGACTACTATATCACCCTTTTCAGGCGTATAGTTAAGATGTGAAATTATAAGCCTGTTCTCATTTTCAAGAGTATCGTTCATAGAATCTCCCTGAACGAGCACTATCCTGAACACGAATGTAAACACAAGTATCACTATGAACATAGCGAAAACAAAAGACTCAAGCCAGTCAAGGAGCTCATCCTTCATGCTGACCTTTTCGGGTTCTTTAAGGTCATCGGGAGCTGCCGCTGCGGCAAGCTCAACATCCTTCTGATCGACCTCTCCGAAGCTCTTATTATCCTCCATAGCTATCGCTCCGATCTCAAAATCATTACCGCATTACTGCGGGGCATAAAAAGCCAAATAATATTATAACAAATCCCGAGCAAAATTACAAGTGTTTTGCTCGTTTTTTATTAATTTGTTCATTATTATCNNCTCTATAAAACAAAAGGAGCCGCATAACGGCTCCTTGACAGAAAGAATTATCTGATTGCTTCCTTGACCTTAGCTGCCTTACCAACTCTGTCACGCAGATAATAGAGCTTAGCACGGCGAACCTTACCTGATCTAACCAGCTCAACCTTCTCAACTGCAGGTGAGTGTACAGGGAAAACTCTCTCGATACCAACACCGTGAGCCACACGGCGAACAGTGAAGGTCTCGCTGATGCCGCCATGCTTCTTAGCGATAACGGTTCCCTCGAAGATCTGGATTCTGGACTTGTCTCCCTCTGTGATCTTTACGTGTACCTTTACAGTATCACCGATCTTGACCTCGGGAGCATTCTCCTTCATGCTTGACTGTGAAATTGCTTTTAAAGCGTCCACTTTAATTCCTCCTTCTTATTTTCAGACATTCATACACCTAAAAGGTCAGCGGACTGCCCATTCTGAGGTTTTTACCCTCTTTTCTCGTCGGAAGTTACCGACGGTATTCAAATACTCAAATATTATACCACATCAGAGTACTGATTTCAAGGATA
>ONLC01000026.1 GCA_900318545.1 uncultured Eubacteriales bacterium | reverse complement strand
CTGCGGCAGAGATGTTCAGGAAAATATACAGCACGCCGACAGCCTTGTTCGTTCGGCTGCCGAGAAAGGAGCACAGATAATTCTTCTGCCCGAGCTTTTTGAAAGGCAGTATTTCTGTCAGGAGCGCAGGTATGAGTATTATGCATTCGCAAAGCCTGTCTCGGAGAATGACGCTGTACAGCACTTCATAAAGCTTGCCAAAGAGCTGCAGGCGGTGCTTCCGATAAGCTTTTACGAGCGTGACGGAAATGTACTCTACAATTCGGTTGCCGTCATTGATGCCAACGGAAGCCTGCTCGGTGTCTACAGAAAAACTCATATCCCCGATGACCACTACTATCAGGAAAAGTTCTACTTCACTCCGGGAAACACAGGCTTTAAGGTCTGGGAGACTCGCTTCGGGCGGATAGGCGTGGGCATCTGCTGGGATCAGTGGTTCCCCGAGGCTGCAAGAGCTATGGCAATAATGGGAGCACAGCTCCTCCTCTATCCGACAGCTATCGGCTCTGAGCCTATCCTCGACACTGACAGTATGCCTCACTGGAGAAGAACAATGCAGGGGCACGCTGCTGCAAATGTAGTACCTGTGATAGCTGCAAACCGCTATGGTCTTGAAGCTGTTGAGCCCTGCGATGAAAACGGCGGTCAGAAATCAGCCCTAAGGTTTTACGGCTCGTCATTTATCACAGATGAGACAGGTGAGCTGATAAGTCAGGCAGAGAGATCGGGCGACTGCGTAATTACGGCAAAGCTCGACCTTGAACAAGCTGACAAGGCAAGGCTTGAATGGGGGCTCTTCCGTGACCGCAGACCCGAATGCTACGGTATAATATCAGAATAATGATCAGAAAAGTCCGCAGAGCGTATCTGCGGACTTTAATTATGCTTTTTCTACATCAAGCTCGACCTTATCACGGATTATTTTCCTTGTGGAGGTCTTAATAAACGGATTCTTTCTGATCACAAGCTTCACCAGCTGACGGTAGGTCGGCTGATCCTTGTTATAGTCATCAAGCACCTTCTGCAGTGCCTCACGGAGCTCCTCCTCAGTCATTTTTGATGCTATCTCTGCCTCAGGGAAGATTCGTGCTGTCAGTGCATTATTTTCACCTGTGATAACAACCTCGCTGACTATCGGAGCAAGCGATATTTTGGTTTCAATCTCCTCGGGAGAGATATTCTCACCGTTTGAAAGAATGATAAGATTCTTTACTCTTCCGTTTATATACAGGAAGCCGTCCTCGTCCATATAGCCCTTATCACCTGTGTGAAGCCAGCCGTCCTTGAGGGCTTCCTCGGTCTCCTTGTCCATATTGTAGTAGCCTGTCATAACGCTGGTGCTGCGGACAAGTATTTCGCCGTTTTCAAACTTAATCTCAACGTTCGGAAGCGGCTTTCCTATAGAGCCTGCCTTATAGCAGCCCTCGGTATTTGTGCTGATAACAGGTGAGCATTCGCTCATTCCGTAGCCCTCAAGAACGAGAACTCCGTACTTTGCAAACTCATCAATATAGAACGGATCAAGGTGAGCACCGCCCGTGTAAACTCTCTTGAGCCTGCCTCCGAACACCTTTTCTCTGACCTCCTCGGGGCTCATTTTAGAAGCTGCTACTCTCATACGCTTGTAGATAGTCTCAAGCATAAGGGGAACCATAAGCATTACATGGGGCTTAAATACCGATAAATTCTTTACAAGATGCATAAGCGAATCATTAATGCAGATAACAGCACCCATCTGGAAGCCCTGCAGCCAGTCCATTACAAGGCAGTAAGCATGATGTACGGGAAGAACACTCATAAATACAACGCCGGGTTTCGGACCGATAGAGAGAGCCTCAACATTTGAATACAGGTTCTTCTGCAGCAGCATTACACCCTTGCTCTTGCCCGTAGTTCCTGAGGTATAGATTATCATTGCAACGTCATCTTCCTCAGGGCCTTCGCTGTCTGCTCCGCCCTCACCTGCTTTACAGAGATCCTCAATGCTCTCAGTGCCCTCTGCGGCTTCCCCGGCAAGTGTCCAGAACTGCTTTACATTCGGGCAGCTCTTCTTTATAGGCTCAACCAGTGCCGCAAACTTCGGGTCAATGAAAAGAGCCTCAGTGTTTGAACGGTTGAGAAGGTCTATTATATCCTCGTGTGCAAGGGCTGCATCTATCGGGATAACGGTGTTCTTTCCTGTGATAGAGCCGAAATAAGCCCCTACCCATTCAACTGAACTCACACCCAGCAGTGCAATATGCTTTCCCGAAAATCCCTCGGCAAGTATGCCCTTTCTTACAGCGGTTATCTTCTCTCCGAGCTTTCCATAGCTTTTCTCGGCTATACTGCCCTTATCGAGCCAGCGTACAGCAGGTGCTGTGGAAAAGGAGCTCTCTGCCTTATCCCAGAGTGAACGTATAGTTTTTTTCATATTCTCTCCCCCGATCAGCCAATGTTGTCTTTAAGAAACTCAATAGCGTCACCTACAGTACGCATATTAGAGAGCTTCTGCTCGTCATCACCAAGCTCAAACTCTATGTCGAACTCGTCCTCGAGGTCACCCAAAAATGTCATAAGGTCAAGCGAGCTGAACCCAAGGTCCTCTCTGAAGCTCATATCGTCCTTGATGTCCTCAGCAGCCAGTGTGCAGTAATTTGAAACCAGTTCCTTGAATTTTTCTTCCATAATAATACTCCTTTCGCTCTTAAACCATATCCATTATCTCAGCAAGAGTGCGGCTCGGCTTCTCTATGCCTCTGAACATAATACGCATCATATAGTAATAAAGCACTTCCATATCCTTCTCTTCAAGACATACCGTCTGGTAATGGTATGAGAAGTTGAGCCTTCCGTCATTAAGGTGTGAAACTGTGAGATACATCTTCTTTGTAGCGGCACCGTTTGCAAACCATTTTACGTGCAGAGGCACTTTTTTCAGTGCAGGTGCAGCAGGCAGCGGCAGCGGCGGCTGATATGTAAGATAGCAGCTCACATAGGTCGTATCATCAGGAGTGTTGTAGCGGCGTTTCATCTCAGATCTGATAAGCTCGGGGTCGTAGCCGCCGTTCATATAAATGCGGTTTTGCAGGTTCTGAATCTTCCTTGCGGCATCTATAAAGGTCGTATCTCCCGAAATCACCGTTCTGCACGGGAAGCATATAGTTCTGCTTCCGCCCGAGGTCTGCTCGTCCATAGCGGAGCGTCGGGAGATAAAGTTTTCTATCGTTATGTCCTCCTGACCGTTATTCACCTTGGAGAGGTACGTCCTCAGCACCAGCAGCAGAAGATTTGTCGGTGATACCTGCTTTTCCATGCAGAAGTCTATCACACGCCTTGCACTGTCAGCCTCGAGCCTGTAGTCCTTTACAGCCACGAACAGCTTCTTGCGTTCAATATCCGCAGCACGCAGCTTCGGATTTTTATGACGCTTTCTCGCCTTCTCCAGCACCGAGGGTCCCTGTATATCGGAATAAAGGGGTTCGCCGTTCAGATCAAGATCCTCGTCCCATAGCTTCTTTGCCTTTGCAAGTCTTTTCGGATTTGCAGCCTTTTTAAGGTCAGACTGAAGCACTGTTTCATAATCGGCAAGATCGGCAGGATACTCGGTATCAAAGGCATAATAGCCGTAAAGCTGAAGTATATCTCCCACCATAACAGCTACACCCACCGAGTCGATAAGCCTGTGGTCTATGTGAGCAAAAAAGCCCCTGTAGCCGTCCGGCAGCTGCACAAGGCGGAATTCGCACATCGGTATATCGTCACCATCAAAGGTCTCGTAAGCCCATTTCTGCATTACTGCATCAGCATCTTCAAGGCTCATGTCCGACAGGTCTCTCAGTCCCTGCTCAGCATCAAAGGGCTCGGAAAGGTACTGCTTTATAGCTCCGTTTTTATCGGGCTTTGTAAAACGCAGCCTCAGGCAGCCGTAACGCTCGGTCTCCAGCCTGAGACACTTTCTGAGTATCTCAAAATCAAGCTCGAACCTGAACGCAGCCACTATACTGAGTCCTGCTACCTGCTGAGTTTTATAGCTCCTTATCCACTGATAATGCATATTCTGGGCTGCTGTAAGCAAATATTTTTCTGACATTTTTCCCCCTATACGTCTCAAACCGTGATTTTACGGCTTTATTATACTCTAAATAAAAACCGATGTCAACCAAAGCCAGCCGTTTTTCGCCCTTTTTACGCAAATTCCGTATATTTACAACAAAAAAGTTCATTTCGGAATCTCCCCTTTTGACAACATACGGTCATTCCTGCCTTAACAGTGCCGAACAGACTTAGTCGGGGCTTTTTTTCTGTTCGTGAAAATGTACCTTGCAAAAATATTCTTTTTGTGCTATACTTTTTATAAAGATATTCAGCAGCAGAAAGAAGGTTTACTATGGTACACATCAAAACTCCCGAGCTCGACCCTTCGGGCTTTGTAGTTCTCGCAGACTATGTTCCGGGCATAATTCAGGAGATACGCTATTACTCGACCTACAACTTTATTGGCGATCGCATCGACGGCTACGAGGAGCCCTGTGCTCTCTCAACCATCGAGATGGCAAGAGCTCTCAAATCGGCAGCGAATGAGCTCAACGTAAAGGGCTGCAGAATGAAGATATTTGACACCTACCGTCCCGCAAGAGCTGTAAAGCACTTTGTCCTCTGGGGGATCGAAGATCAGGATATCCGCATGAAGCCCTATTTCTATCCCGAGCTTGTAAAGCAGGAGCTTTTCCAGAAGGGCTATATAGCAAGCAAGTCTACACACAGCAGAGGAAGCACAGTTGACCTTACCCTCCTTGATATGAGAACGGGAAAGGAGCTTGATATGGGCAGCCCCTTTGACCTGTTCAGCGAGCTTTCTCACCCCGACAGCAGGGCTGTTACCGAGGAGCAGTACCAGAACAGAATGCTTTTGCAGAAAACTATGGTAAGAAACGGATTTAAGCCCATAGACTGCGAATGGTGGCACTTCACCCTTGAAGATGAGCCCTTCCCCGACACTTATTTTGACTTCCCTGTCTCTTCAAAGTATTTGAGAAAATAGCTGTCCCCCCCTTTACAAATCAGAGGGAATATGCTATAATACAGGTATTCCTATCAGAAAAGAGGATTTATTCCAATGAAGCTGGATACACTTTTTAAGAAAAAAACCACTCTTTCCTTTGAGGTTTTCCCTCCCAAGGACGATACCCCTGTTGAAACTATCTACAGCACAATAGAGGCTCTCGGAGAGGCCAAGCCCGACTTTATCAGCGTTACCTACGGTGCAGGCGGCAGCCGCTCAAATGCGACTATTGATATCTGTGCATCAATAAAGCAAAAGCATGGGATAGAAGCTGCAGCACACCTGCCGTGTATATACCTCACTAAGGAACAGGCTCTCGGGCAGATAGCGGCTATGAAGGAGGCAGGCATCGAGAACGTGCTTGCTCTCAGAGGCGACAGACGTGAGGGCGAAGAGCCCGCAGGCGACTTCCGCTATGCTTATGAGCTTGTGGAGTTCATAAAGCAGAACAGCGACTTCAACGTGATAGGTGCCTGCTACCCCGAAACTCACCCCGAATGTGCAGACAGCGTTTCAGACATAAGAAATCTGAAGCAGAAGGTAGACGCAGGCTGCTCGCACCTTATAACTCAGCTCTTCTTTGATAATGAGACCTTCTATTCCTTCCGTGAGAAGACCGCAATAGCAGGAATAAACGTTCCTATTGAGGCAGGCATTATGCCCGTTGTGAACAAGAAACAGATACTCAGAATGACTACCCTCTGCCATGCGGCTCTGCCGAAAAGGTTTATGACCATTATGAACAAGTATGAGCATGACCCTGTCGCTATGCGTGATGCAGGCATAGCCTATGCGGTATCACAGATAGTTGACCTGATAGCCAACGATGTTGACGGCATACATCTCTACACTATGAATAACCCTTACATAGCAAATAAGATATGCTCGGCAGTGGCATCGCTGTTCAAAAGTCCGAAGGAATAAAGGCAATACCGCACAACTCCTGTGCGTCAGATGCGACGTCAAGGTTTTCGTCAGATTGCCTATATTCGACGCAGGCTTGCTGGCGCAAGTCAAGGAGAATTTGGGTAATATGACGGAAAGCTGGCAAGCAGATGACGTGCAGAGGCGTTAGCCGTGGGTTGTGCGGTGTTGCCTAAATAACAAACGGCTGTACGAAAAACTCGTACAGCCGTTATTTTATTCAAATGCTGAGCTTCTGTCAATATCGGAGTTATTCAGCACAAAGCGTGCCTTTCCTCCCACTACTCTGAGGTCTTCCTCCTTGGTGAAAACATCCTTATCGAGCTTGTTATGTACCGTCCATTTGGTGTCAGAGTTACGCAGAACTATGCTCTGCTCCTCATTGAAGCCGCCCACAGCAAGAGCCTGCTCTCCCATACATTCAAGCTTCAGAGCAGAGCTGTCAGTCTCAAGCATAGTGTTTCCTTCAAGAGCACCTATACCAGTCATATGGAAGCCGTTCATACCGATCATCGAGTTTGATTCCATAACTCCTGTTACCGACCGCTCACCGCCGATAGTTCCTATACCGACACCGTTGCTGCAATCTCCGTAAAGCTTGAAGGTGCAGCTTTCGATAAGCACCGCTGCATTACCCGACAGCGAGCCCACTCCTACTCCGTCAGACTCGGTAAACTCCAGCGAGATATCGCTCTTTATGATCTCAACATCAGCATTACCTGTAAGAGCCCCTATGCAGACTGCAGTGTTGCCGTTAGCCTCGATAAGATAGGTGCCGCTGTTTATCCTTATGCTGCCGCCCAGACCCGAGCCGATACCAACTCCGTTCTCACCTCTTCCGAGTATCTCGATATTGCCTGTGGGTTCAAGCTCTATCTCTCCGTGATGCTCATCGGCAGAGCCCCCTATTCCGTAATAGTCGGGAGAGTTCAGCACTATTTTCATGCTGCCTGCACCCTCGACAGTAAGCGTTGAGCTTTCAGGAACGTGTATGCCTGTATTGTGGAGAGTGTTTTCGCCCACGATAACTATAGCAACATTCGAGTTATCTCCGATATCTACGCAGGGTCTTTTCTTGACATTTGACAGATATACATCCTCAAGAGTAAGCCTGCCCTCGTAGCCGTCCTCTATCCTGATATGGATATCAGTCCTGAGACCGGGTGTTCCGATAACCGTGATATCCTTATAAACCATAGTTCCCTCACCGACTATGATCTCTGTAATGCCCAGCTTCACAAGCGAAGACAGGGTAACACGGTTTGTCTTTCCTGCGATATAATTCTGATTTGCAGTTCCCTCCACCTTTTCTCGGTGGAACTGTATTATCTCTTTTCTGACCTTTTCATCTATCGTGCCGACAAAGCGGTCGCTCGGAGTGCCTGTATAATAGCCCTGAATAAGGTCTGCACCCATATAAATGACGGTTCTCAGCTCATCTGTGGTCTCAACGCCCTCTGCAAGAGCCATAATGCCGTATTCATGACAGTATTCGATGACCTCACGGACAAAGTGCTGCTTCTGCGGCTTGTCCTGTATCTCGCTGAGAAGCGCCCTGTCTATCTTGACATAGTTCGGCATATATCTGAGAAGGTTCGTAACGTTCGAGTAGCCTGTGCCGTAGTCATCAAGGGCTGTTTCAAGGCCGTACTGCCCGAAAAAGTCCTTTAGCCTTTCAAGGTCCTTGTCGTTGAGCTCTGCCTCCTCGGTGAGCTCTACTACCACGTTATCGTGAAGCTCAGCAAAATAGTCCTCCAGCGTTGAGAAATCACGCTCGCTTACATGGACTCCCGGAATGCTGTTTATGAATATCTTTACCTTACCGAGCTCCTCACGGTGCTGCTCAATTATTTTCAGTACGTTCAGGAAGGTAGCCTTTTCAACATCGGCAAGCCTGTTCTGCATATCCGCATACTTGATTATCAGCAGCGGCGGCAGATGCTTCTCTGTTTTTGAACGCATCAGCGCCTCATAAGAGTATATCTCTCCGTCAATGGTGTTCACTATAGGCTGGAACTTATAGGTGAAAAGGTTCTCCTCAAGCACCTTATGTACAAGCTCATAGTCATGCTTCTCACCGTCTGAAAGGCTTTCGTAAACAGCTCTCAGGTCATTGAACTTGTGGCTCCTGATCTTATCAAGCTGCTCTGAAACGTTCTGCATCACAAGGTATCTTCTGAGGCTCTCAAAGCCCCTTGATACAAGCCCTATCCAGCGACGGTAGTTATCATCATAGCTTCTGGGCTCACTGCCATAGGTCACAGCCGCATATCCGAAGCACTGATCCTCGCAGTAAACAGGCGTAAAGAAATACGCAAAGGGCTTGTCTCTCTCCTCGGAAAGCTCGGGCAGAAGCTCTGACCTTTCAAAGCTTTCAAGCAGCCCTACATGACCGTCCTTCCTGTTATAGTTATACTTTACAGCATAGATCATCTTATCGGGATATCCGTTGTTGCGAAGGTGCAGCTTCGGGTCGTGCGCCATACCCTTCCACGGAGCAGAAAGACATAGATGAAAGCTCCTTATATCCCTTATCTGATACGCATAAGAATATATTGTTCCGAGGTACTCCTGCAATGAGGTCTGAGCCATAAGGTTCTCGACCATAGAGTTTGATACTGAATCAAAGCCTTCCTCCGAGATCTCGGTTCCCCACCTTGTACGCTTTTTGGAAAACTCGGGTATAGTGGTGTGCTTACAGCCGCAGCTCTCTCCGATAAGGAGCTTTGACTTCACATTAAAGGGTGCTGTCTCACGGCCGCAGAGCTTATCCATAATAAACTGTGCTGCATAATCGCCTACCTCCTCGGCAGGTATCTGAGAAGAGGTCAGCGACTTTGGCGAGGTCTGTCCCTCAAAGGTGGAGTCATAGCTTAAAACCGCTATGTCCTCGGGGATATTGACCCCGTTTGCCGTCAGAGCCTTGCAAAGACCTATAGCCATAGGGTCATTCGCACAGACTATCGCCTCGGGAAGGTCGCTCTCCTTATCAAGAAGCTGCTCCGCACAAAGCTCACCGCTCTGATACCAGAAGTCACCGTAGATGACCCTGTCCTCAGAAACAGGAAGGCCGTGCTTAGCCATAGCATCTCTGTAGGCCTGTAGTCTCTCCTGAGAGTGCTTGTGCCATCTCTTACCCGTCAGAAAGGCTATATCCTTAAAGCCGTGTACCACAATAAGGTGCTCCACAAGCTCAACGACCGCAGTGTAGCCGTCAGTAAAAACGCTCGGGAAATACGGACTGTCCTTCTCTATTACCAGAACAGGCTTATCCTGAAAGGTTTCATGGAAACGCTCCTCTAAGCGCTGAGCCTCTCCTGCTGTCTGTATCGTATCTTCAAGTATCACTAAGCCGTCAAACATTTCCGGCTCGATGAGATTGAATACGTTAGCATCACCCTGCTCTCGCACCACCGTATCCTGATACTTTCTGTACATTGAAAAAATGCAGACGTCCATATCAAAGCCGAAGGCCTTCTTCAAAAAGCCCGTGATAAATGCACTCTGATAGCTTTCATCTGCCTGCCCTGCAAGCAAAGCAATACGTTTTCTTTTCCCGGTCATTTGTGACTCTCCCCATTCTAATGGCCAAAAATTTGATATATGGTTTATTATACCATAATCTTTCAAAGATTTCAACGATTTTTCTTTAAAAAGTGCATATTTTTACCAAAATCATCAAAGGAACCATTCTCGATCATCTAAGAACATTATGCCCAAAAAAGCTGCACAAGTCTTGAAAAAAGAGCTTTGTTGTGATATAATCAAATTGACTATAAAAAAAGAAGAGGTATGCTCTATGGAAACTAAAAAGCTTGACCGACGCACCCTTAAAACAAGAAAGGCTATCGCTGATGCACTGGCAGAGCTGCTTATGGAAAAGGAGCTTCGCAAGGTAACTGTTCAGGAGATAGCTGACAAGTCAGATGTGAACCGTGTAACGTTTTATAATCACTTCCTTGATGTGTATGATCTGTATGACAAAATGGAGCGTGCAGTGCTCACGGAAATGGGTCTGCTGATGCTGGAGCTGAAGGATCTGAAAATCGAGGAGTTCTATGCTCAGCTCGTTAAATACATAGACGGCAACAAGGCTGTGTTCAGACTGATATTCTGCCCGAACAGCTCAGCCGCCCTGAGAAGCAAGTTCACAAAGCTTATTGAGGGTGTTTTTCATCAGATACTCTCGGAGGACAAAAATGTGGAGCTGAAGGACGTACACCTGAGCTATCAGAACTGCTACAGAGCTCACGGATTTATCTCCGTGATAGAAAAATGGGTCAACGAGGGCTTCAAGGAAAGCGATAGGTTTATTATTGATACTATCTCGGAGCTCGACCTGAACACTCAGGATCTTATTATGTACGAATAGAGCTTTCCTGCGGAGGTATTGCCATGACTGACAAGGAACTTTTTGAGCTTGCCGTAAAGGCAGCTGAAAATGCATACTGCAAATATTCGGGCTTTAGTGTGGGAGCAGCACTGCTCTGTGAGGATGGCGAGGTCTTTACAGGCTGCAATATAGAGAACGGCTCTTATCCGCTTGGAAACTGTGCCGAGCGTACTGCAATATTCAAGGCAGTTTCCGAGGGCAGAAGAGCTTTTATTGCAATAGCTATAGCAGGCAGCTCAGACGGTGACTTCTCAGCACCCTGCTATCCCTGCGGTGCCTGCCGACAGGTGATGAGCGAATTCTGCGAGGGGAGCTTGCGCATCATACTCTCTGACGGAGCATACACGCTTGATGAGCTCCTTCCGAAAAGATTTAAATTATAAGCTTGAAACCAATTCAATTATACAAGGGTATATATTACAGAAGACCAAATAAATCTATGTGATACTATGCCAAAGAATAATTTGTCCCCTGATGATCAGGTAAAAAAACGATAAGTATATGTCACAGCTCCGCAAGGACGAGAATGAAAATGTATCAGATGAGGAGTATGTAAGTTTTTTTGAGGAAGTCCTTGATGATATAAACAACCCCGATGATGCAGAAGCTATTCATAAGGATATGAAAATAGGCGGAGGAGCTTATTCAAGCTTTTCAACAACCACTGATAAGATAAGCTATAACTACGTTTATACTAACCTCACCAGATTATCTGACGCTGCCGCTGAATACGAAAAAAAGCACAGCTCTCTTAGCACTAAGGGCTACGGCTGGGACAGATATGAATTTTCAAAGCAGCTGCAGACCTTTGCTGACAGTGCAAAAAGAAGGCTTGACTACAGGCTGTATCCCGGCTGCGAGGAAGCGGGTGTTACAGAGTCCTGGAAAAAGCAGGTCAACAACACAATGAATAAGCTGGAGTATTTCAGAAACAAGCTCGGCTATAAGCCGTTCTTCGGCACTCAGACAACTGCTCCCGAGGTAAGCAAAAAGCTTAAAGACTCCTTAGCCGCTGTGAATGATGCCACCCAAAAGGTACACTTCGGAAGCAAAGCCTATGATGACGCAGCAGCATCGCTTAAAACAGCCCTTAATGACTATAAGAAGTATATGGATGGCTACGAAAAGGGCGGCCCATCTATCAGTCAGGCAAAGCTGAAGGAGTCGCTTTTAACAGCTAAGACAAATATAGAGACTTACCTGAAACGAAAGAAGGATCAGGGCGAGATCAAGGAAGGCTATGTTTCCGATAAGAAAACTCAGAAGCGTATTGACGCTATGCAGATGAGCCTTAAAAATATAGAATTTGCTTATGCAAAGCTTGATACCGTGCTTGACGCTATAAATAAAACTAAGAAAAGCGAGCTCAGGGAGTTTTACAAGGAAGCAGGCGTGAACATCAATGACGATGCACCGAAGGCTGTACAGCCATATAATCTGGAGAATGCCCGCACCTCTGCTCAGATAAGGCTGAAGGATACCGAGGAAAACGATGTAAAGGAAGCTGTCTGCGATATAATAACCGTGAACTTCCTGAGACCACGTCAGGCAGCAGGAAATGTCATCACTGAGAAGGATTATAAAGAAGCAAGGGAAACCATCAGGAATGACCCAAAGCTTGACACTCTTTTCAGAAGCAAGCCCCAAAAAGACATTATCAAAGCTGCTTCCCGTGATAAGGGTCAGGATATACTGAATGATTTTATGACAACGAAGTTCAAGAAAAGCAGTCCTGTAACGCATACGAATAATAGCAATAATAAAAAGCTTATAAAGGATATTAAATTTAAGAAATAACAGAAAAGTTCTCTCCCTGTATGCACCCTGCGGAGAGAGCACGGGGTATTAATAATGAATACCAAAAATAACCGGAGGTAAACCAATATGCCAAAAAGAGGATTTTCAGATGCCGAAAACAATATTTATGATGGTTTTCTCGCACAGCTTAACAATGCACAGTCTACTGACGAGATCGCAGACATTCTCGCAAATACTCTGAGCATTCCTACCGACCCGAATAACCGCAGGTCGAACAACCCTATCGGTGATGCCAAGAATGACTTCTTTGAGCAGCTCCTTAAAGGCAATAAGCAGCAGATGATCACGCAGGAGCAGTACGAACGTTATATTGATATCCGTACAAAGCTGCGTAAGATGTATGCGAAGGAGTCTGTTGAGGTAAACAGCCTTATTGAGGAGACCCGTGAGGGTGTAGAGCAGCAGAAATACAAGGGCACCGAATGGCTCATGTTCCCTGAGGACAATAATAAGATCGGCAAGTTTGCCGATAACATTATGTACGTCAATAACAAGGAAAAGGTCGACAAGCTTCAGAATATCCAGATGTGCCTGACCATGCTTGATATGTACGCCGACTATGTTTCCTATGACGGCCCGAGAAAGCACAAGGATACCGAAGGACATATACAGACGATCAGCGAAAAGAAAGATGTACATTCGTGCGGTATAGCTGATGAAAACACCTTTATTCGTGAGTATTATGCCGAGTGCGGCATCACAGATACGAAAAAACAGGATCATATACTTAAAGAATTCTCAAATTTTGAGATCGGCTCTCTCCCCGGGTTCAAGTTCAATGAAAACTACAAGCCCGGCGACAGCTATGTGCTCGAGTACCCTGCTGACATTGAAGAAATAAGAAAACTGAAATCCAAAAAACAGATAGAAGATATGAGCAAAAAGCTCTATGCTGAGCTGAACGCTATTGATGACTTTGACAAGGCCTGCATGGAAG
>ONLC01000058.1 GCA_900318545.1 uncultured Eubacteriales bacterium | reverse complement strand
GTGTTCAGGATAACATACATATCCTCATTGTAGCAGTAGTCCACTACCTCCTTGACTCTGTTCAGCCAATCCTCCTTGATCTCATACTGTCCGTTTACGTGCTTGCTCCAGGATACAGGTATCCTGACTGTGTTGAAGCCCAGTGATTTAACCTTGCTGATAAGCGCCTGAGTCGTCTTAGGGTTTCCCCATGAGGTCTCTGCGGACAGGGTCGTAGAGCCTGTCGCATCAAGCGAGTTTCCGAGGTTCCACCCTATCCCCATATCGGCAAGTATCTCCTGCGTTGTCGCATTCTCCAGCTTCCTGCCCTTGAGCAGGGTCTCGGCCGAGACCGTCTGAACCATAGCTGATACTGACATCGCAGCACAGACAAGGCCGCTCAAAAGTGCTCTTGTTTTTCTTCCCATAAAGATCTTCCTTTCAGAAAATAAAAAGCCGTACAGCCACGCAGCTGCACGGCAGTGTATGCTTATTCAGGCGTCTTTCGAGGCTATCACCCCGATAACGACCGCCACTACAGCTATCCCTGCACCGATGCTGAGAAATATCTTCCAGTCGCCGCCCGACTTTTCCGCTGCTGCGGAGCTGTCGGAGCTCACATCAGAGCTGACAAGCGAGCTTTCATTCTCAGAGACAGCCTTTTTCTCCTTTGCGAAGGCACTAAGCGGAAATGCAAGCACCATAAGCACAGAGCATATAAATACAGCCGCAGCATATCTCAGCACAGCACACCTCTCCCCTCGCATTTTATATAACTATATTATACAAAATTTCTCCGCATATTACAATCCCAATTTTACACAAATACTCAACGCACAAACAAGACATAATAAACAAAGAGAGCCCTGTGTTTTTGTATAATATGAAAAATTTGTGAAATTTTCAACAAAACCCTATTGATTTATAGGCTCTGTTATGGTATAATATACAATGCAATTACGAAAGCCGGCAACGGGGTCGGCTCAAAGCCTAAGGAGGAATCACAATTGGAAGACCGTATTCAGAATATTGAAGCACGTTCAAACAGCAAGATAGCTATCGGAGTTATCCCGGGTCATTTTGCTACGAACCATTCTCACGTAAACTTTTATGTTGATATGACAGCTATAAAGACCAGCTCCAAAATGGCAAAGGAGGCTGCAAAGGATCTTGCGAGCACCTACTCCTCAACACATATTGACACTATAATCTGTCTTGAGGGTACTGAGATACTCGGAGCTTTCCTTGCAGAGTCACTTTCTTCGGCCGGAATCAACGCAGGCGAGGACATAAGCGTTGTAACGCCTGAGCTCAACGCTGTTAATCAGATGATATTCAGAGACAACAACCAAAAGAAGATCTGGGGAAAGAACGTTCTGCTGCTTATCTCATCGGCATCGACAGGAAAGTCGATAAACAGGGCTGTTGACTGCTTACAGTACTACAGCGGAAAGCTTGTAGCTATCGCAGCTATCTTCTCGGCTATCGATCAGGCTAACGGTATCCCTGTCCATGCTATTTTCAAAGGCGGAGATCTGCCGCAGTACAGCACCTACCTCCCTGTCGATTGCCCTATGTGCAGAGCAGGCAAAAAGGTAGACGCTCTGATAAACAGCTTCGGATACTCAAAAATCTGATACAAAAGCAGCCGCCTTGTGCGGCTGTTCGCTTGTTGCAAAAGCTCCTTTAAAATGGGGCTGGGGCGTAGCCCCAATGGGGCAAAGGGGCAACGCCCCTCTCTCCTCTTACCCAGCCGAGGCTGTCTGTACGAATGTACAGACCTGACGAGGCTAAGCTCCGCACTATTTTTGAGTTTATCGACAGACTGAGCAGCCGCCTTGTGCGGCTGTTTTTTATGCTTCAGCTCTTTACAAGAGAAGAAATCTGTGATATAATATATAGTTGTGTTAAATCACAAAATAGATGTTTAAGGATCGGTGTAAAATGAGCTTTTTAAAACGTCAGGGGACGCTCCCCGGACAGCGGAAGAGGGAAATGTATAAGTTCCTGTTTATTGCCGCTTTCCTCGGAATGAGTGTCTCGTTCATTCCGTCACTTATCGTTAATAAGGGTATCTTCCTTTATTACGGTGACTTTAACTCTCAGCAGGTGATGTTCTACCAGCACGCCCATGACGCTGTCCGTGAGGGCAATATGGCGTGGGACTGGGGCACAGACCTCGGCTCGGGCTTTGTGAACTCATACTCGTTCTATTTGCTGGGCTCTCCGTTTTTCTGGCTGACGACTATTTTTCCGTCATCGGCAGTGCCTTATCTGCTGCCGTGGCTGCTCTGCCTTAAAACAGCTGTGGCTGCCTGCACGGCTTACGCCTATATCAGGTATTTCTCCGACAACGTGGAGGCCTGCGCTATCGGAGGCCTGCTCTATGCGTTCTCGGGCTTTCAGGCATACAATGTGTTCTTCAACCACTTCCACGATGCCACTGCGTTCTTCCCGCTGCTGCTCCTCGCCTTTGAGAAGCTCGTCAAGGAGAACAAGAAGGGGCTCTTTGCTCTGACGGTGGCTTTGTGTGCAACAGTAAGCTATTTCTTCTTCGTGTGCGAGGTGGTGTTCGTTGTTATTTACTTCTTTATCAGATGTACCGATGAGCAGTTCGACATTGATATGAAGAAATTCGCAATGCTTATCGGAGAGGCTGTTCTCGGTGTGCTGATATCGGGTATTATTCTGCTTCCTGCGATAATCGACCTGTTCAACAACTACCGTGTAAACGAGAGGCTTTACGGCCTTGACCTTGTTATCTATGCGGAGAATGTAAGAATACCACGTATCATTCAGGCGTTCTTTATGATGTCCGATATGCCTGCACGTATCAATATCCTCAACTCAGACAGGGCTCGCTGGGCATCTCTTGCAGGTTATCTGCCTATGTTCTCAATGGCCGGCGTTATTGCCTTTATGAGGACTAAGAAATTCAAGCACTGGGCTACAAAGGCTATCATAGTGTTCGGAATAATGGCCTGCGTACCTGTGCTGAACTCCTCATTCATACTGTTTAACGCTTCATACTATGCAAGATGGTACTATATGCCGATACTCATTATGTGTATGATGACGGCTGTAGTCCTCACCGAGAATAAGGACGACCTCAAAAAGGGCTTTATCCCCTGTGCTGTTGTGGCGGCAATATTCTTAGGCATAGGAATGCTCCCGAAGGTAGAGGACGGAAAAACCGTCTACGGAAAGGTGCCCGAGTATATCGATCTCTACTACGTTCAGGCTGCCGTTACTATCATTATGACGGTCGCTCTCGGGGTGCTCATTTACTACATCGGCAAGCAGAAGATAAACTATATGAAGGTTGCCGTTGCTATGACAACAGGTGCCTGCGTGATCTGCATGACGTCCTCGGTTATTTACGGCGTTACTCAGGGAAATGACAATGCTGACTATATCAAGAGGGCTATAAACGGTGCGGATAACATCAACATGGAAAAGCTTGAGAAAAACTCAGAATACTATGTTGATAAGAATAACTTCTACAGAATAGATACGTCGGAAAATGTCGATAACTGGTGTATGTTCTGGGGACTGTCCTCTATGAGATGCTTCCACAGCGTGGTCAGCACCTCTATTATGGACTTCTACTCCTCTATCGGTCAGACCCGTGACGTTGCTTCAAGAATGGAGCCGAAGCTCTACGCCCTGAGAAGCCTGTTCTCTGTTAAGTACTATTTCAAGGAGCTCCCCGAAAAACAGAGATCGGGCGAGGAGAAAATCTCCACACCGAAAACGCTCTCTCAGCTGAAGGGCTTCAAGTATGTTGATACTCAGAACGGCTTCAACATCTACGAGAACAAGTATTACGTTCCTATGGGCTTCACCTATGACTACTTCACCTTTGATAAGGACGTTCAGGACACTTCTGAGGATCAGAGACCTAACATCTTTATGAAGGCTATGGTGCTCGATGAAAAGCAGGTAGTAAGCTACGGAAGCCTGCTCCAGTACAAGAAGTTTGAGTCGGCAGACCTGAGCGATAACGAGTACTACAAAAATGCCAAGGACAGAAGAGCCAGTGCCTGCGACACCTTTGAGTATGACACTCACGGCTTTACTGCAACGGCAACTCTTGACAGGCAGAACCTTATGTTCTTCTCTGTGCCTTATGACGAGGGCTGGACAGCCAAGGTAAACGGTCGGGAGACAAAGATCGAGAAGGTAAGCTACGGCTTTATGGCTGTGCTCTGCCCCGAGGGCGATGTAAAGATCGAATTCACCTACAAGACAAGGGGTGCAAACCTAGGCCTGCTGATGAGCGGCGTGGGCGTTGCAGGCTTCATCGGATATATGGTATATGACTACAACGAGAGGAAAAAGCTCGTTCCTGCAGGCAAGCCAAAGAAGAAAAAGGCTCCGGCCTCTGACAAGCCGAAGGCTGAAAAGAAAGAGAAGAAAAGCTCCGCTGACGTGGTAAAGGAGGACAGCACAGATGTATCAGAATGAGAAAAAGATATCCAGTGAGGAGCTCTTTAAGGGCGTGGTAATTCACCTGACCCGTGACAAGGTAGAGCTCGACAACGGCTATAAGGCTACAAGAGAGGTCATTCACCACCCGGGCGGTGTGTGCATAGCTGCCATCGATGAGGAAGAAAACGTGTATATGGTAAAGCAGTTCCGCTACCCGTTCGGAACTGCACTGACAGAGCTGCCTGCGGGAAAGCTCGAATACGGAGAGGACCCCTTAGAGTGCGGTATAAGAGAGCTCAGAGAGGAGATCGGCGCCGAGGCCGAAAATATGATTTACCTCGGCTGCCTGTACCCGACTGTTGCTTATGATACCGAGGTCATTCATATGTATCTTGCTGAGGACCTTCATTTCGGAAAGCAGGATCTTGACGAGGGAGAGTTCCTTGATGTTATAAAGATGCCGCTGAAACAGGCATTCGATATGGCGATGAACAATGAGCTTCCCGATGCAAAGACACAGCTTGCGGTGCTTAAGGCTTATGCATACAAGCACGGCTCGGATAATAAATGAGATCACAGAAGCTCCCTCTTTTGAGGGAGCTTCTGCTTGTAAAAATCTTTTTTCTCTACTTTACAAGTGTGAAAATATGTGTTATAATGTCTTTAATATTTTTTTGGAATTTTTGATCTTCCTTTTGCCATTTATGCTTTTTGCTTCGTATAAATATATACAGAAGCCTATTAACTAATGAAAAAATTTTTTGGAGGTAATTATTATGAGTGAAATACTGGATCTTGATACCCTGTCTCAGGTTAGCGGAGGAGCTTTTGACAAGAACGGAAACCTTATTGCATATTGCAGAAGCTGCGGCAAGAAGGTAAGGCTTGTGAGAATGGAAAGAAGAGGCGGCGGTACAGGCATTTTTGTCTGTGAAAACGAAAAATGCCCGGAACGCGGCAAGGAAAAGGACAGCTCACAGGTAAGACTCTGAGCTCTGACAGGCAAATTCGGCAAAGGAGATGTATCATAATGGAGAATAAACTTACCGAACTGTTTGCCCGACAAAGATTTTTTGAGAACAAAAAGCTTGCGGAAATGATAGACGATGTGCAGGAGCGTTACTACGGTGATGAGCTCTCTGTGGACGATCTGGAGCTTGTTTCCGCAGCAGGTGAGCCTGATCTTAGCAGGCTGAAAGGGCTGACAGTTCAAGACAAGAAGGACTGACTATGATAACCCTTACCTCACGAAGACCCGACAGCTCAGAGCTTTATGATGAGTATCACGATAAGGTCATGGCATATATCCGAAGCAGAATATCCTCGAGGGAGGACGCAGAGGATCTGTGTCAGGACGTGTTTTTGAAGGTGTACTCAAAGTATGACAGCTTTGACAGCTCGAAAAGCAGCGTTTCGACATGGATTTTTACTATCACAAGAAACACTCTTACTGACTTTTTCAGAACCTCGAAGCAGACCGCTGAGCTGACCGAGGACGCTGCTGTGTCGGATTTCGAGAGCGAGAAGGTGCTTGATGATCTTGCGGAGGCACTCGAGGAGCTGCCGCAGGAGCAGAGAGATATCGTTGTTCTGAGATATTTTAACGGTCTTACACTTACAGAAATATCGAAGATGATGAACATTTCCTACGGAATGGTAAAGGTAAAGCATAATCAGGCACTTGCCAAGCTTAAAGAGAAGATGGCGTAGTGCGGAGAGGAGGCATATTATGAGTGCAGAAGAAAAGTTCGCACAGGTATTCAGTGAGAACGATCAGGCAAGAGGTGAGCTTCTTGAGATACTTGACGAAAGTGCGGATACAGGCGTTCTCAGCGATGAACAGGTAGAGGCGATAGTTGCCTGTGCTGCAAGATACGATATAGATGTGACCGAGGGCGAGATCAGCGATGACGAGCTGGACGATATTTCGGGCGGAGTTGCATTATATGCGACAGAGCTGCCCGTCAAGGCACAGCTTATCCAGCTGCTGACAGAGCAGGGTCTGCTTGCAGGGCTTAATGCAGGTATCAATAATAACCTGAACAACAAAAAGAAGTAAATTCAGAGAGCTGCTTAATGCAGCTCTTTTTGTTGATGCAAATATTAGTCGGAACGATATTACAAAGAACGGAATCTGCACTGTCCGCAATTAACGGACAGGCTGAGATTGAAAGATGATTATCCAAATTGCCCTTTTTATTCATATTATAGCGCCTGTTTTCGTGAAAAACTCTGATTTTTTGCAAGATTTGATAAAATCACTTGCAAAATCGGCAGTTTTGGTATAGAATGGTGTAGGTAAAAATGAAAAATCTTGGAGGACACGGATATGGAATTAAAGGCAATGTCGAAAAGCGAGCTCGAAGCTTTTCTGAAAGAGACAACAGAGGAATATGACGGCTACAAGGCTAAGGGCCTGAAGCTCAACATGGCAAGGGGCAAGCCCGGTGCAGATCAGCTCGATCTGACTGAGGGAATGCTCACAGCGGTCAAGTCAAACGCTGACTGCTATGCTGAGGACGGCACTGACTGCCGCAACTACGGTATTGTAGACGGTCTGCCTGAGGCTAAGAAGTTGTTTGCGCCTATGCTGGGTGTAAGCGAGGACGAGATCATGGTGCTCGGAAACTCAAGCCTTACAATAATGTATGATAACATCGCAAAGTTTACTGTATTCGGCACAGGCAACGGCGCTGAGCCCTGGGGTGTTCAGGCAAGGGAGAAGAAGCTCAAGTGGCTCTGCCCTGTACCGGGCTATGACAGACACTTCCTTATTACCGAGAAGTTCGGATTTGAGATGATAAACATTCCTACAGGCGAGAACGGCCCGGACATGGATATGATAGAAAAGCTTGTTGCTGAGGACGACAGCATCAAGGGTATCTGGTGCGTACCTATGTATGCAAACCCGACGGGCATCACATATTCTGACGAGGTAGTAAAGAGACTGGCTTCAATGAAGACTGCGGCTGCTGATTTCAGGATATTCTGGGATAACGCATATTGTATCCACCACCTGAGCGACACCCCTGATAAGCTTCTGAACCTGCTTGATGAGGCTAAGAAGGCAGGCAACGAGGACAGAGTACTGATGTACGCATCGACCTCTAAGGTGACATATCCCGGTGCAGGCGTGGCAGTGTTCGCATCATCGAAGGCTAACATTGACTATGTAAAGTCGCTGATGACAGTTCAGTCGATAGGACCTGACAAGATCAACCAGCTCAGACACGTTAAGTTCTTCGGAGACTTCAACGGTGTGACAGAGCATATGAAGAAGCACGCAGCTATCATAGCACCTAAGTTCAAGGCCGTACTTGACGAGCTGGAGCGTGAGATAGCACCTCTTGGGATCGCAAGCTGGACAAAGCCTAACGGCGGATATTTCATCAGCTTCAACACAATGCAGGGCTGTGCTAAGGAGGTCTGCCGTCTTTGCAAGGAGGCAGGCGTAGTCCTGACGGGTGCAGGCGCTACCTTCCCGTACGGCAAGGACCCTGAGGACTCAAACATCAGAATTGCGCCGACACTTCCTCCTATCGAGGAGCTGGAGCTTGCAGCAAAGGTTTTTGCGCTGTCAGTTAAGATAGCATCGGCAAAGAAGCTTCTTGCAGAATAAGATCAAGCCGACAGGTGAGAAGCCTGTCGGCATTTTGATATGAATAATTTGTAAAAAGCTCCGATTTTGAGTTAAATCGCACTTGACTTTATCACTCCGCTGTGATATAATAGTATAGTTAATTGATGCGCTAGTAGCTCAGCTGGATAGAGTGACTGGCTACGAACCAGTAGGTCGGGGGTTCGAGTCCCTTCTGGCGCACGTTTCAAAACCGCTCTGATGCGGGGATACACAGCTTTCGCTATTTTACGGAGGCTGTGTTTTTTTGTGGGAATTTGGCTTTCAGGGCACTATTAGGGCACTATTTTTGGTTTTGGCTCTTGGCAAACGGCGCTGATAGGGGCTTTGGAGGTTTCAAATATTTATATTGCTGTATGTAGAAAAAACCGCCCGACAGATCTATTATTTCTGTCGGGCGGTAAATATTTGTCGGTGGGGATTACGCTCCCTTGTGTCTGAGCATCGCATCAGCGATCGTCTCAGCCGAGATGTCATCGGCATCTTTGAGCATATGGGAATAATAGTCGGTCGTGGTGCTGACCTTTGAGTGGCCTAATCTGCGTGAGATGCTGACGGGGTCAATGCGGTTAAAGCACATAACGCTCGCCATCGTGTGACGGAAGGCGTGAGGGTTAATGTGCGGCAGACCTCTCTTTTCGGAGAACTCATCAAGGTATCTTGTGACTGTGTCGGGTGACATCGGCTCGCCCTCGTTTCCCGTTTTCTCCTGGAAGAACAGGAATCCTTTGTCGTGCCAGCGGTCGCCGTAGGCGGCTTTGCGTTTTTCGTACCAGGCTTTGTATTCACGAAGTATATCCATTGACTCGTCGGGCAGCTTGACATATCGCTCGGAGTATTCGGTCTTGGTCGTGTCCTCATACAAACCTATCTCCGGAGAGTACAGCAGATTGAGGTGGATATATATCCTGCTTCTCTCGAAATCCACAGCGTCCCATTTCAGGCCGCACAGCTCACCTCGTCTGCAGCCTGATACCATAAGGAGGTGGATTATCGTTTTCCATTTTATCGGCAGAGTCTCAGCTTCACGCTGTATGGCTTCAAGCTCTTCTATCTCAAAGTAGTTGATCTTTGCCTTGCCTGCCTTTGGCGGTGTGGCTTTGCTTGCGGGATTGTAGGGGATAAGCAGCTCCTTGTCGGCCTGCTTGAAGATAGTGTTTATAAGCCTGTGGTATTCAAGTATCGTTTTGTTTGAAAGCGGACTGCTGTCGTGTGAGATTACAAAGAGCTTTGTTATCGGAAGCCCTAACGCATCTGCTATCGCTCTGGCCTTGCTTTCTTTGATGTTCCTGCCCTTGCAGGCCTGAGCGACTGTGTTTACTGCCATGCCTTTGCTGTCGGCTATCTTTTGCTGTGACAGCTTTTTCTCTTTTATTAAAGCTTTCAGGTCGGCTTTTGCAGTCGCCACATTTTCATAACGGCGGGAGTTCCGTTTTGATAACTGCTCGTAAAACATATTGAGATGTTGGGGGCGAATGTCTTTGAGCTTCATATGACCTATCGCTTCGTTGATGCGGGGCATCAGCTTTTTGTACCCCTCAATGGTACGGCGCTTTATTCCTGTACGCTCTTTTAATGCGATAACATATTCTGCATACTCGGCAAATGTCTGTCTGCTGTCTGCAATATACCCCTGCTTGCATTTCTTCTCAAACTCGACCGCCGTTTCGTTGAGGGCTTTCATATTCTGCCGCTCTGTCTTATCTGGGTCGGGCTTGAAAGTCAGCTCGTAGGGCTTTAGCTTTTTGCCGTTCTTGTCATAGCCTTTATTGACTCGTATCCGATAGGCGATTATCTCACCGTGCTTGTTTTTTCTTGGCTCTATATATGCCATTCTATCACCTCCCTGACTGACAAGGATACCACACTTTCTTTGCAATATCCAGCGTATCCGAAAGAGTTTCCACTCACAACACAAAAAGTTATCATTCCGTATCGCCTCCTAAGAAACGAATAAGCACATCCCTGTTTATCAGATACTTCTTACCCGCCTTGATGCAAGGCAGCTCGCCCGACCGACACAGCTCACGCACTCTGTATTCCGTCAGCCCGTCCACCAGCGCGGCGGCTTCTTTTATTGTTAGCATTACGATTTTAGTTTCGTTTTTGTTTTCAACCATTCAGTTATCACA
>ONLC01000096.1 GCA_900318545.1 uncultured Eubacteriales bacterium | reverse complement strand
GTTCCTGAGGATACCCATATATCTTATCGTAGGCGCCATTGAGGGTTATATCATCTATGCGCTTCGCAGGAACAAGCATTTTATGTCTCAGCTGGAGAGAGTGCTGAGATGACAATAAACAGATCGGACCGTTCCTTATGAAATGGGAACGGTCTTGTCTGTGTACGGAGGAGATGTGCAGATGGATATAAATGAAGTGAATGAGTACCTTTCTCTGACTGCATCAAGAGGCAGCCGCCCCGGGCTGGAGCGTGTATCAAGGCTGATAAAGCTGCTCGGAGAGCCGCAGAAAAAGCCTCGGGTAATTCATGTGGCAGGCACAAACGGAAAGGGCTCGGTTTCGGCTATGCTGTCAAGGGTGCTGATGCTGTCGGGCTATAAGACGGGCTATTATTCGTCGCCTGCCCTGACGGATATAAAGGAGAGCTTCCTTATAAACGGTGAGCCGATAAGCGAGGAGCGTTTCTGTGCTCTTATAGAAAAGGTAAAGCCCTTTGCCGAGAGCATGGCTGACAAGCCTACCCAGTTTGAGCTGCTTGCTATGTGTGCTTATCAGTACTTTGCCGATGAGGACTGTGACATCGCAGTTATAGAATGCGGAATGGGCGGAGAGCTTGACGCAACTAATGTTATAGATAGGCCGCTTCTCTCTGTCATAACAGGCATATCGACCGACCACACTCAGTTCCTCGGAGATACCACTGCCGAGATAGCCGCCCACAAGGCAGGCATAATCAAAAGGGGCAGACCTGTAGTTCTGGGGGGCTGTGATAAGTCAGCCTTTGAGGTAATAAAAAAGAGGGCAGATAAGCTGAATGCTCCCATGCAAACAGTCAGCTATGAGACGCTTCGGGTGCTTTCCTGCGAGCTTGGCAAAACGGTGATAGACTATAAGGGGCAGGAGTTTACGCTTTCCCTGTCGGGAACATATCAGCCGAGGAATGCGGCTCTTGTGCTTGAAGCGATAGAGCTTCTCAGAGCTGAGGGACTTATGATCCCCGATGAAAAGCTCAGGGAGGGTTTAAGCTCGGTGGTCTGGAGGGGACGCTTTGAGCTGCTCTCCCGTGAGCCTGTCATCATCTATGACGGCGGACACAACGCAGAGGGTCTGACTGAGACAGCCGAGAGCATAAAGCGGTATCTTGGCGGAAAAGCCGTAATGCTTATGGGCGTTATGGCTGACAAGGAGTATAGGCTATATCCCGATATTCTTCGTGGTATAGCGGAGTATATCGTTACTGTCCGCCCCGATAATCCAAGGTCGCTTGACCCTGAGATACTGGCTGAGGTTTTTAATGCTGGCGGTATTCCGTCAGATGCCTGCGAGCCGCTCCCCGAGGGGCTGAAAACTGCGGTAAGGCTTGCAGAAGAGAAAAAGCTTCCGCTGGTCATAGCAGGAAGCCTTTATATGTACAGGGAGATAATTGAAGCTCTGAACAAAATAAAAGCCGAGGACTGACCTCGGCTTTTTATTATGCATAGCATCTGTAGATTATATATGCGGTATACGGGATAGGTACGGCTCAAAAAGCAGAGAACGAAAGAGATCCACGTCTTTACATTCTTATTTTATCAAGATAGGACAGAAGTTCATCATCTGTGACAGCTTCGCTGAAAATACAGTAGAGCAGTCCATCAGAGGACACTCTGTAAAGGCTGGTGTGATTGCCTGTGTTTACTACCACCTGTTTTTCCGGGTCATATTCAAAACTGCTTTTATCGGTCTGCGTTTGTTCGATAAGATCATCAAAGAAAGCTGTCATTCCTTCATAGTCATTTACCTGATCGAAGCACAGGCATACTGTGATGACCGTATCAGTATTACTGTCTTTATAATTTATATAACAACAGCCGTCATACATAGTGATGTTTCCGTCCTGATACAAAGAATCATCGATATGTTCCGGCTCAGATAACTTTTCGAGGCGGCCTCCCATATTCTTTATTCTTGAATGGAGTTCATCAGAAGCGGATAACTGTTCAAAGTTCTCAAATGAAATGCTTGTATCAAGATCGATCGCTGCCTGCGGTTCTTCTTCTGCCGATACACTTGTTTCGGCACCTGTCGCTTCGGAGGACGGCGCAGCAGGCTCGAAAGAGCTGTCAGAGCTGTTTTCGGAAGCGGTTTTTGCGCAGGACGAAAGCAAAAGAGCTGATAACACGATAAACAGGGCCTTTTTCATAGTGTAATCCTCCTTAAATATATCTATGTAAATAATACCATAGTATTATTTTTTTTACAATTGACAGTTTTTACAAATACAAGCTGTCTGATTTATTAATATATAATATAACCTTTGATTTTTAGAGTATTATAGTATGCTGGTCATAGCAGGAAGCCTTTATATGTACAGGGAGATAATTGAAGCTTTGAGTGAGCTCAAAAAAATGCCGAGGGATTAACCCCTCGGCATTTTTCAGCTTTTATTATCGCTCATAAATGACTTGATAACCAAAACTACCCCGATTATACCCAGTATGCTGAACCCCAGAAACTCAGCTATGCTTGCTCCGTTTCCGGAAGTCAGCTTAGAGAACATATTCTGACCTTTTTCAGGTCCGAATACATTCACAGCATACACCACAAGCTGGATAAGTATCAGTCCAAGACCGATCTTTCTGTTTTTAGGCATTGCCTTCCCCCCCTATTTTATTTTATGCATAACATCTGTAGATGATATACGCTGTATATCCGCAGTAGCAGAGCACCATTACTGTGCCCTCCCAGCGGTTGACCTCGTTCTTTGTTTTCGAGAAAATGAGTGTCAGTACAGTAACGCCGAGGAGCACTATCGTATCGACCAGCAGATCGGGGTCTACCTTGATAGGCGAGAGAGTCGATGCAATACCCAGAATGAACAGGATATTGAAGATCGACGAGCCTATAGCGTTGCCCATAGCTATACCTGCATTGCCCTTTCTGGCTGCAACCACCGAGGTTACAAGCTCGGGCAGAGAGGTGCCTATCGCAACTATAGTAAGACCGACCAGCGTTTTTGACATACCGAGCTGCTCGGCTATCTTGCTCGCATTGTCAACGACAAGATCTCCGCCGAAGATTATAGCGGCAACTCCGCCGATTATATATATGATGCTCAGCCATACGGGAAGTATCTTCACATCGTCTGCGGCTTCACGGTTTTTAAGGGCGCTTCTCACGACTGTCACGATATATGCGATGATACCGATAAGCAGCAGTATACCCTCTATCCTGCTGATGTAGCCGTTCTTTCCGCTGCCGAAATTGAATATCATAACAAGCAGGGCGGCTGTTACGGCTATGTTCCACCACATATCACGCCTGAGCATTTCCTTCGGGGTGGGAACTGCCTTGACCAGTGCGCACACACCGATCACCATCAGGAGATTGAACAGATTCGACCCGATAACATTACCGAGAGAAATGTCTGCATTTCCTGAAAGCCCGGAGGTTATACTTACTGCCGCCTCAGGACAGCTTGTGCCGATGGATACGATAGTCAGCCCGATAACGACCGACGGCACTTTAAGTATCCCCGCAACAGAGGACGCACCGTCAACAAAGAAATCCGCACCCTTGATAAGCAGTACAAAGCCTGCTATCAGCAATACATAAGTCAGCATTTTTTTCATCTACTCCTTTTCTGTGCCGTACAGCAAAGCACAAAAAGAGACTTTTACTGCACAGCAAATAATGCAATAAAAGTCTCGTTACAAACATAAGTCAGGACACCGTCCGGCTTCCCGAAGCTGACCTTAGGTAAAGCGTGCTGACGAACGGCATCACACTGCAGTGCAGTGCTAACTACTCCCTGATATCATTAGATATTATACACCCAAGCTCTGATTTTGTCAAGAAGCTGCATAACTTTATTTTGTATATTTATCCAGTATATCGGAAAAGTCAAAGGTTGCAAAGTAATCCTTCGGAGTTTCGGCACGTCGTATCATATCGAAGGTTCCGTCCTCGTGGAGAAGAATTTCTGCGTGCTTCAATCTGCCGTTGTAGTTGTAGCCCATAGCATAGCCGTGAGCTCCGGTGTCATGGATAACGAGGATATCGCCTATGTCTATCTTGGGAAGCATACGGTCGATAGCAAACTTATCGTTGTTCTCGCAAAGAGAGCCTGTAACGTCGTATTTGTGGTCGCAGGGCTCGTTTTCCTTGCCGAGAACTGTGATATGGTGATAAGCTCCGTACATAGCAGGCCTCATAAGGTCGCAGGCGGTAGCATCTACACCGATGTACTCCTTGTAGATGTGCTTCTGGTGGATCGCCCTTGTCACAAGATGGCCGAACGGAGCGAGCATATATCTGCCAAGCTCGGTAAAGATAGCTGCATCTCCGAGACCTGCAGGCACCATTATCTCCTCAAATGCCTGACGGACACCCTCGCCGATAGCGAAAATATCATTCTGCTCATCATCGGGCTTGTAGCCAACACCGATTCCGCCCGAAAGGTTTACAAACTTAATGTCAACTCCGACCTCATTGTGAAGCCTTACAGCAAGGTCGAAAAGAATACGGGCAAGCTTAGGATAGTAAGCATTCGATACTGTGTTAGATGCCAGAAAAGCGTGTATACCGAAGTGCTTTGCACCCTTCTCCTTGAGTATCTTAAAGCCTTCAAAAAGCTGCTTCTCGGTAAAGCCGTACTTAGCCTCACCCGGGGTGTCCATTATCTGCGACTCGATAGCAAAAGCTCCGCCCGGATTAAAGCGGCAGCAGATGTTCTCGGGAATGCCGCAGAGCTTGTCCAGAAACTCAATGTGAGTAAAGTCATCAAGATTTATATATGCGCCGAGTTCACGGGCCTTGAGGTAATCCTCCTTTGGGGTAACATTTGAGGAAAACATAATGTCCTCGCCCTTGAAGCCGCAGCAGTCGCTGAGCATAAGCTCTGTCAGTGATGAGCAGTCAACTCCGCAGCCCTCTTCCTGTAAGATCTTCAGGATAAACGGATTAGGTGTAGCCTTTACAGCGAAGTACTCTCTGTAGCCCTTGTTCCATGAAAATGCCTTGTTGAGGTCACGGGCTCTCTGTCTTATACCCTTTTCATCGTAAACGTGGAAGGGAGTCGGGAACTGAGCTGCGATCTCCTCGGCTTTAGCCTTGTCAATAAACGGTGTTTTCATATTGATCTGTCCTTTCCTATGAAAATACAGTAATATCATACCATTTTTGACGGGATTCGTCAAGGTCTTGAAGAAAAATCTCTATATAAGTGCAGTAAGTATTGACAATGAGTCCATTTTTTGGTATAATAGACAAGTAAAAATTTTTTCGGAGCAAGAAAAATATAATAAGCTCCGTCCGAGAGGTAATTTATCGGGATAACGAAAGGAACGATCATCGTTTTGACTAGGATTATACGCCCTTTTATTGCCTTCGCTGCCGTGATGATATTCATGGCGGTGTTTTTGTCAATAGAGGGCTTTGCTTATGATTACGGTTCAATAACGGGTACGAATGCTTCGGGTGCGTCTATAAGCTTTGATGACTATGAAGAGGTAAGCATTCTTGACTTTGATGCAGACCCCTCAGGCAAGACGGATTCTGCGCCTGCATTTCAGGACGCACTGAGCTATGCACACAGGCACGGCACTGACAAGAAGCTTGTAAAGATAGTGATACCCGAGGGCACTTATGTGCTCAAGAAAACGCTGTACATATTCTCAAATACGTGGATAAGTGCTGATAAGAATGCTGTAATGGTAAGAAACCATGCGGCAGGCAGCATTATGCGTAATTATCAGGAGGACGACAAGGGCGGCTATGCGGCAGACAAGAGGATAGTTATCGAGGGCGGTGTCTGGGACGGCAGACCCTCGGCATCAAGCTATGAGTTCTCGAATTTCAGGTTCGGCCACATGAGCGACCTTATTATCAAGGACGCAGTTGTAAAGAACAACTATAACGGACACCATATCGAGCTTGGCGGCGTGCAGAGAGTAACGATAGATAACTGCGAGGTCTGCGGCTTTACGGGCGCAAGCCGAAAAGAGGCTATACAGCTTGACACCATGATAAATGAGAGCGTGTTCAACAGCTATGCCCCGTTTGACAATACCGCCTGCGACAATGTAGTTATCAAAAACTGCTACTTCCATGACCTTGACAGGGCAGTGGGCTCACATTCGGGAATGGTGGGTGTGTACTACACAAATATAGTTATCTCGGGCTGTACCTTTGAGGATTTGTACGGCTCGGCGATACCTATGATAAATTACAAGAGCTGCCTTATCGAAAATAACAAGATGACAGACGTAGGCACGGGCATAGACATAAAGGCTATGGCTCTGGAGTCTATGGAATACTATTACGGTAACGAAAAGACCGAGGGCGACATAAACGATAACGCAAACATCGTTATAAGAAACAATACGATCACGAACAAGGTCACATCAAAGGTGCCGACTCCGTATGCTATAAGGCTTTACGGCAAGCACGTTACAGACAGCTCTCAGCTTCCCGATTATAATTTTGCGGTAAGGGGTGTCAAGATCACAGGAAATACTATCAAGGCGGCAGGTGCAGCTATTGCTATGGCTGATGTGTCGGGCATTTTTATTGACTCAAACACACTGAGCTTCAATACCGATGACAAGCACCTTAGCGATGTTGATAATATTATTGCCTATTCGGGCGCTGATATGACGATCTCGAACAATAAGATATCGGGCGGTCAGGGAAGCGGCATAAAGCTTCAGGACGGCAGCGGTGATGTGATTTCGGGAAACACCATAGGAGGCTCTGCTGATAACGGCATCTCTGTAAGCGGCACACAGAGCTGCACTATAGAATCAAATACGATAAACTCGCCTGCAAGCCACGGCATAAGGATAGCTGACGGCTGCAAGGGTGCATCGGTTATGTACGATACGGTATACGATGCAGGCGGCCATGCTCTGCTTACAAAGGGCAGCTCTGTTGAGGCAGGCGGAAACACCTTCACAGGAAGCGGTTCAAATGCACTTGCGGCTGAGGAAGGCTCTGTAGTCAAGCTCTTTGCGACAGAGTCCTCATATAACACAAACTATGGTATCAGTGCATCGGGAAACTCGACCGTTTATATAAGCACCGATACATTCGAGAGCAACGGCAAGGGAAATATCTTCGCTGAGGAGGGCAGCAGTATCTTCCTTAATTCTGCGAAGAACTTCGGAACCGAAAGCGTTACAAGCACTACGGTTGAGCTCAGCTGGGACGAGATCTCAATGGCTGACAAGTATCTTATCTACAGGCGAATAAACACAGGCGATGCTGATTTTGAGCTCCTTACCGAGACAGGCGAGCTCAGTTACACTGATGAGAGCGCTCTGCCTGCAACGAGATACACCTACAGGGTTGAGGGCGTTATCTATACCGAAAGCGGAGAGTGTGCAGGAAAGGCATCAGACGTGTCGCTGAGAACACACCTTTCTATCTCTGCCTGCGAGTCTGATATAGCGGCACAGGTCGCATATACGGGCTCTGCGAGAACGCCTATGTTCAATATTTTCCTTGACGGCTGTGAGCTTGTCAAAGATGTTGACTATTATGTGGTATATACGAACAACGTATCTGTCGGCAGGGCAAGGGCTACTGTTTTCGGAAAGGGTCAGTACTGCGACAGCAAGGAATTTGAGTTTGATATAGTGCTTGGCAAGGCGGGCAGCTTTGAGTACAAGCCTGCAAACAATCTTTATCTGAGTACGGTCTACAGCCCGACAGGCGTCAGCATGAGGACTCAGAGCTGCACAGTGTACACTGTAAAGGCTGAGAAAATG
>ONLC01000169.1 GCA_900318545.1 uncultured Eubacteriales bacterium | reverse complement strand
ACCGCACGACCTCTGTGCATCAGATGCGCCGTCCAGATTTTCGTCAGATTGCCTAAATTCGACGCAGGCTTGCTGACGCAAGTCAAGGAGAATTTGGGTGATATGACGGAAAGCTGGCAAGCAGATGATGTGCAGAGGCGTTAGCCGCGGGTCGAGCGGTGTTGCCTTAATATGTGTCCTCTATCTCCTTATCCGAGAGAACAGCCTCGATATTGCTGATGCATACATCATACCAGCCGCTCGGTATCCTGAATGAAGGCACACCGTTGAGCTTCACGATATATCGTCTGGAGGAATCCTTGTAGAATTCCATTATGTCCTCACCGCCCGACTTCTTGTTCATCGTGATAGTGAGCACACTCTCGCCTGCGGGCTCTTCAAAGCAGATCTCATCTGTGGGGCAGCCCATAAGGTAAAGATAGAACGCCTTGAAGTTCTCAACATCAAGCTCCTTTCCGTCAACAGTTACCTTCTCGACCTCGGGAGTATCGTTCTTGTCTGTCATCTCAAAGGTTGAGCCCGAGCTCTGTACCTCAAAGCTCAGATCCTGCTCTGTAGTCTTTATATCTACCGAGTTCAGATCATAGATGTAGTTTGAGGTCATCAGGCTTGAGGTAACGTCCTCAGCCTTGATAGATGCCCAGGGCAGGCTGGCTGCGGAGATATTGTAGATACAGTTTCTTCCGCTGACACCTGTGATATAGCAGAAGTACGAGCTTACCATGTCAGTGTCATTGCCATCGCTGTCCTTTTCATAGACTGCGTTTCCTATTTTCAGGTCATAGTCATAGCCGTCGCCCTTGAGAGTTACCTCGCAGTACGGGTCAGCTATGCCGTATTCGGAGAGCTGTTCCTCTGTAGGCTCAAGCACCTCGCAGGAAGCCGCCGTCAGTCCCCACATTCCGTGAGTGGTATCGGTAGAGTTTGTGATATTCAGGTACGAGAAAATAGGCTCGGTCATTACCTGACCTGAGATACCGCCCATTGTGTCATCGGTGCTGTTCTCGAATGCCATTTCGTAATCGAGGTCTTTTCTTGCCACTCTGAGCTCCCCGTATGCAGGCCATGCGTCGTCTGAGGGCTTGTCAATGAGGGTCAGGTTCACATAATCAGTAACCTTGCCCGTGTAGTAGCTGAGCTTTCTCTGGTAGAGCATATAAACGGTGCTTTCATCGTCTACCCTTGCGTAAACGTAGCGTGTATCGGGAGCTTCATCGCCTATGCTGAGTGTTTTGGTCTCCCCGTCCGAGTAGGTGACAAGAACCGTCACCTTAGGCTCATCAAGACCGTACTTACCCATATCGGAGGCGTTCTCCTCGGCAGTTTTCTTAGCCTCAAAGCCTCCGAGGTTATTCACCATAGACTGCTCAGCCGTATAGTCCTGCGAGACCGACACAAGGTCTTCAATGACCCAGTTTGTCTTTCCCGAGGCAGGCTTCTCGACTGTGAACTCTCCGTTTTCGTTCTTAACCTCCACAGAGATTATGTCCGATGCCTCACGTGAGAGTATAACAACGCTCTCGTCGGGCTCCTTCTCAGCCTTTGAGGACTGCGAAGCGGAAGAGCTGTCCGCCTTGTCGGCAGGGGCAGTCTTCGAGAGGAACAGTGCCACACCTCCAAGGCAGGCCGCACACACTCCGCAGACTATAATACTCTTATCCAAACAACTATGCCTATCACCAGTACGCACACAGGCACAATAAGGCAGAATGTCCATTTAAGTCTTGACTTCTGGCTCTCGTTGATCTCAAATACCTCTCCTGTGATGGTCTTGGGCTGTATAGTCAGACCCTCAATAGTGGTCTTGCCTGTCATGCCGTTGAGAACGCTGATGATGTACTCTGCGTTCTGATATCTGTCTGACTGCAGATACATATCATAAAGCAGATACGGTGAGCCCAGTGCAAAAATGTTAGAGTAGACTGTATCATTATCGTCTGTGAACTTTGCCTTGGAGCCCATTACCGCATAGTTCTGAGTGCCCTTTTCAAGGGTCTCCTGCTGTGCCGATATGGTAAACGCTGACGATGTAGAGCTAAGATATGCCTTGCAGGCTACCATGCCCTGCTCATCAAAGAGCACCTTTACAGGTCTTGTATAGCTGGTGATGATCTTCGGCGAATCGGTGTGAACGTCCTGAGTGAAGTCCTCGCTCACATTGTCAACGATAGTTGTCCACTGCTCGTTGTAGTATCTTGCAGCGTCCTTCTCGCAGATAACGCCCTCTCCGATCTCTATGCCGTACTCAGCTAAGAACTCATCAAGGTTCGGTGTCTCGTCCTGACCGTAAGCACCTACATAGATCATCTGCTTGCCGAGGTTTCCTCCGTTGTTGAGGAAGTCACTGAGCTTCTGCACATCTTCCTCTGTGTAGTCAGCCTTCGGCGCGGGCAGAACGATAACGTCTGTCTCGTCGGGAATATCCTCGGTTGTTATGTCTATGGAGTTCACATTGTAGCCGTTTGCCGACAGGAGCTCCTGAAAATACGAAAGGGGCACAAGCTCGTTTGAGCCGGTCACAAACGTAACGTAAACAGGGTTCGGGTCAGTAACTGTCATCAGTGCCGAGGTAAAGGCCTGCTCTGCATTTGAGGACTCAACAGCCTCACCGTAATAGTAGAGGACATTCAGGTCTCCGTACTGCTTTGCAAGCATATCAATGCTGTAGCCTGTTTCGGAAAGCTGTGAAAGAAATTCGTCCTTGAAGGTAACAAGGTCAACCATGCCTACCCTCTTGGTTCTTTTGATCTTCTTTCCGTCAGCCTCGCCCTCGGTCTCAAAGTAGATATCAAAGCTCTGAGGGGTCTCCTCATAATCTCTTGCGATCTCGGGGTTTGAGTCTATATCCGCATATCTGTAGGTGATATGCTTGTTCATTTTGGCGTAATTCTTTATAAGCTCCGAAGCCTGCTTTGTGTACGAGTTGTAAGCCTCAAAGACCTCCTCGTCAGCAAAAACTGTTATAAGAACGTCTTTGTCAAGGCCTTTCACATACTTCTCTGTCTTGTCAGTCACCGAGTATATCTTCTGCGAGGTAAGGTCAATATTTATCGGATACCTGTCAAAGATCATTGTAGTGACCACATTCACAAGCACCACCAGTGCCACAAACACACAGGTGAGCACCGTTGCCATTGTGCCGTGCTTCAGCTTCTTGGCTGTGCCCTTTTTCTCCTTGGGCTTCTTTTCCTTTTTATTCTCAGAGGTCTCGCTCTTCTCAGACTCCTTCTCCTTTTTCTCGTCATTTATAACGTCATTGAGGAGCTCCGAGCCGGGCCTTGAGACCTTTTCCTTCTTCTCATTATCTTCCATTAAGGATCAACCTCCTTTTCCTGTATTCGCTTCACGTTATGACCAGCGGCGCTTTTCCAGTACCCTGACCGTCAGAAACAGGAACACTGCAACAGCACTCACAAAGAACACAACGTTTGAAAAGTCAAACACTCCGTAGGTAAAGGAGTAGTATCTCTCTCCGAAGGATATCCTGCTGCAGGCCTTCTGAAGCCACTCAAAGGGCAGGATATTGGCAATTGTAGTCAGGAATGACACAAGCAGCAGAGCAATAAAGCTTATTACCGCAGCGACTACCTGATTTTCAGTAAATGAGGAGCATAGTATGCCTACCGAGATGTAAGCTCCGCCCACAAGTGCGAGTGCAACTATATTTCCGACTACTACGTTCCAGTCAGGGCTGCCGTAAACCGAAACCACAACTGCGAACACCACAGTGATAGACACTGCCATAAGGTAGATAAGAAATGCCGCCAGGAACTTCCCGACCACAATAGCTCCGAGCCCTACAGGGGCAGTAAGCAGGCACTGGTCGGTTTTTGAACGCTTTTCCTCGGAGATAGTTCTCATGGTAAGGATAGGCACAAGCACCACTATTATTATAAGGAGCGAGCCGAACAGCGAGTCAAGCTTTGTGTAGCCGCTTTCCAGACTGTAGCTCGAAAACATTATGCCTGCATAGGCATAGAAGGCCGCAAGAAATATGTAGCCGATAGGTGAGGTGAAATAAGACCTCAGCTCTCTTCTGAATACAGCACCCATCAGTCCTCAGCCTCCTTTTCTTCGTCATCGGCAAGCAGATCCTCGCCCATAGTAAGCTTGATAAAGATGTCCTCCAGCGACAGCTCAGAGGTTTTAAGCTCCAGCATATACCAGCCGTTCTCGGCTATGCAGGTGAAGAGGTCACGTCTTATGTCTCTCTTCTCGCCTGCCTCTATCGTGTAGGTGCCTACGCCCTTTTTATCCTGCATTATGCACTCGGCTGAGATAACTCCCTTGATAGCCTTTACAGCTTTAAGCACCTTTTCGGAGTCGCCCTCTATCTTTGCTGTGAGCCTATGCTCATTTGAGAGCTTCTGCGAGAGGTTTTCCTCGGTGTCATTAGCGACTATCCTGCCCTCATTTATAACTACTATCCTGTCGCAGACAGCCTGCACCTCGGACAGTATATGCGAGGACAGAATAACAGTATGGTTCTTTCCGAGCTTTTTGATAAGCGTTCTTATCTCGATTATCTGATTCGGGTCAAGACCTACCGTAGGCTCATCGAGGATAAGCACCTTCGGGTTTCCGACAAGAGCCTGTGCAAGCCCGACTCTCTGTCTGTAGCCCTTTGAAAGGTTCTTTATTATCCTGTTGTAGACGTTCTCTATCTTTACAAGCTGACAAATATCTTTAAGGTGCGATATCTTCGGCAGCTTGCACTTTTTCAGGTCATAAATAAAGTACAGATACTCCTTTACCGTCATATCCACATAAAGCGGCGGTATCTCGGGCAGGTAGCCTATCTGCTTTTTTGCCTTAACGGGCTCTTCGAGGATATCTACCCCGTCAATAAGAGCCTTTCCGTCAGTGCAGGAGATATAGCCTGTCAGAATGTTCATAGTAGTGGACTTACCTGCACCGTTAGGTCCGAGAAAGCCCAGCACCTCGCCGTCCTCAGCCTTGAACGAGATATTGTTGACAGCCTTTTTGTCACCGTATCTTTTAGTCAGATTTACAACTTCTATCATTTTCTATTCCGTAAACGGAATTTCCCCCTTTCCTAGAGGCAAGATTCTATCCATCATATATCCTAGTACTGTCATGTGACAATACCGTGACAGCCTTATGAAAGCTGTTCAATTCCCTTCTTCACTCTCTGTATCGAGTCCTCTTTTCCGAGCAGGTGTGCAAGCTCAACTGCACCGCCCGGGGTAGAGGGCTTGCCCGAAAGTGCAACTCTCAGCGGCCAGAGGATAATGCCGTTCTTAACGCCAAGCTCACCGATAAGGGAGAAAAGCGCCTCATGAACGCCGTCCATGCTCCAGTCCTCAAGGCTCTCCAGCACAGGAAGCACTGCCTTTAAGGATTCAAGGGAGTTCTCGGGGTTGGTTTTCATTTTCTTATGGGTGTAGAGGTCATTCCCGTAAGCAGGAAGCTCATCGAAGAAGTCTACCATTTCGGGAATATCGGTAAAGACCTCGGTCCTTGCCTGCAGCAGGGCTGCTACCTCGTTCAGGTCGATGTCCTCACGCTTTACGCTCTGCCTGATGTATGGGACAGCGTACTCAGCGAACTTCTCGGGAGAGAGCGCCTTTATGTACTTTGCGTTTATTGCTCTCAGCTTCAGAGGATCAAAAATCGCAGGCGACTTTGAAAGTCCGTGAATATCAAACTCCTGAATAAGCTCATCAAGAGTGAATATCTCCTGCTCTGATTTCGGAGCCCAGCCGAGAAGCGCGATGTAGTTTATAACAGCCTCTTTGAGGTAGCCCTTCTTCATCAGATCCTGATAGGAAGCATCGCCGTCACGCTTTGAGAGCTTATGCTGCTTATCCTTCATGATATGCTCAACGTGGATATAGGTAGGCTCGTCCCAGCCGAACGCCTTATAAAGAAGCGTATACTTCGGAGCAGAAGCGAGGTACTCATTTCCTCTTACAACGTGAGTAATACCCATAAGGTGGTCATCAACAACGTTTGCGAAGTTATATGTCGGCATACCGTCGGTCTTGATAAGGATCTGGTCATCAAGCTCGGCGCAGTCAACCTTTATGTCACCGTAGAGCTCATCGTGGAAGGTTATCTCGCCGTCGGGGATAGCCTGTCTGATAACGTAGGGCTTACCCTCAGCGAGATTTTTGTCTATCTCCTCCTGCGAGAGGTGACGGCAGTGCCTGTCATACATCGGAGTTTCGCCCTTAGCCTCCTGCTCGGCTCTCACCTTATCGAGTCTTTCCTTATCGCAGAAGCAATAATAGGCCTCGCCCTTTTTCACGAGCTCCTCAGCGTACTGCTTGAACATACCCATTCTTTCGGACTGTACATAGGGGCCTACGGGGCCGCCTATATCGGGGCCCTCATCCCAGTTGAGGCCTACGTCTTTAAGGGTATTATATATCACATCAACAGCACCCTCTACATAGCGCTCCTGATCGGTATCCTCTATTCTTAGTATGAAATCTCCGTTATTTTTCTTTGCGATAAGGTACGCAAAGAGAGCTGTTCTGAGATTTCCGATATGCATATAGCCCGTTGGTGACGGTGCAAATCTTGTTCTGACTTTATTCATTGTGCTTGTCCTTTCGTATGGTTTTTATATTTGTTTTTTATATTTGGTTTTTATATGGATAGTGGTCATCGGAAGTGCTCCACACTTCCGACTGACGAAAAGCGTTCGCTTCGCTCTCTGTTTCGTCAGGGGCGTGCAGGTGTCGGAGCTCGCCCTTTACTCCGTTTGTATTCCTTGTTTTGTGAACGAGACTCTGTCTCGTGCTCTGTTTAGGGCTCTGCCCTAAAAACCCGCAAGCCGCTATCGTCCGGCTTGGCGAACTCTTTTTCTAATCCCTTGGCAGGTCTTATTTCTTAGCTTGTTCTTATAATACAGGGTTCTCCTTAAAATAAACTGCTGCCTGTAAGGTGTTGCGCCTTATCTCCGATTTGAGCTCCTCTATGCTCTCAAACCTCTTCTCAGGCCTCAGAAATTCGTAAAGCTGAAGCTCTACCTTCTTGCCGTATAAGTCTCCCTCATACCCGAATATAAAGGTCTCTGCCAATGGCCTTGTAAGCTCTGCCTCAACAGTCGGCTTTAAGCCTATGTCTGTGACAGCCTCATATACCTTGTCTCCAAAGCGCACTACCGAACAGTATACCCCGAATCTCGGAAGCACCCGCCCCCTCGGGATAGATTGGTTTATTGTCGGGAAGTTCCATGTACGCCCACGCTGAAAGCCGTGCTCAACTTCAAGCTCAAACCCGAAATGATAGCCCAAAAGATCATTTGCCTTTACTATCTCACCCTGCCTTATAAGCTTTCTTATAAGGGTGGAGCTTATCGTTACATCGCCGTCCTGCAGAGGCGGTGCGATCGTTACGGATATGCCGTACTTCTTTCCGAGCCTTACTAAGTCCTCTGCCTTTCCGACTGCTCCCCTGCCGAAGGTAAAATCCTCTCCGCAGACAGCCGCCGTACAGCCCATTTTCCCGTGAAGAATGTCCCTGACAAACTCCTCGGGTCTCATGCCCTTGAGCTCAGAAAACACGGGAGAGTACAGATAGTCAGCTCCTGCAAGAGCTATCCTGTCTCTCTTCTGCTCGTCATCAAGGAGCATTTCCAGCCTGCCGTCATGTCCCTTTGAGGTCATGCTGTCAGTCTTGAAGCAGAACACTGCCGATGCTCGTCCGCTTGCCTTCGCCTGTGAGACAGCCTTATCTATTATGTATCTGTGCCCTCTGTGGACTCCGTCAAAAAGCCCCAGAGCGCATACGGTTTCTTTCCCCTGAGGGATACCGCTGTTATCATCTATTATAATCATGAACTCACCCCGAAGCTTTGTGGTCATCAGACCTCAAAAAAATTCTTGTATGAGCCGAACTGCCCGAAGAAAAATCTCCCGAGCCCAAGAAACTCTCCGTCAAAGCCGTAGACCCTGTATAGCTTCTCGTCCTCAGCCATGCCGACCTGCTCAGTCCTGAGCCTTACTCCGTTTTTATAGAGCCTTGTTTCATAGGCTCCGAGCTTAATACTATCGTACAGCTCAAATATCCTGTCAGTCGGTATCACTATCTGCGAGAGCTCGCCCTCGTTCTCTGCCTCGTTTATTTCCGCAAGAGTGTAGCAGTCATCAAGCGAAAAGCCCCCCGAGAATGTCCTTTCAAGGTCTGTCATCAGACCCACTGTGCCGAGCCTTACCGCTATATCACGGATAAGAGCCCTTACATAAGTGCCCTTTCTGCAGCCGATCTCGATGATGCCTGTCTGCTTTTTCTCATCAAAAGCCCTGAGACTGATGTCATCTATCACTATCGGCCTTGCTTCAAGCTTGACTGTCTTTCCCTCACGGGCATACTCATAGAGCTTCTTCCCGTCAAACTTTATGGCTGAATACATAGGCGGTATCTGCATCTGCTTTCCGACAAATTCGGGAAGCACTGCCGAAAGCTCCTCCTCTGTGACTCTGACCTGTGAGGTCCCCGTCACAGTACCTGTTGAGTCCAGCGTGTCCGAGGTCTCGCCTAAACGAAACCCTGCTATATAGCGTTTTCTGTTATCAGGCACAATATCGCAGGCTCTTGAAGCCCTTCCCACGAACACGGGAAGCACTCCCGATGCCATCGGGTCGAGCGTTCCGCCGTGCCCTATCTTCTTTATCCCTGTGATGCTCCTTATCCTTGCGACCACATCGAACGATGTCCAGCCCTCGGGCTTGTAGACAGGGAGCACTCCGCTTACCTTACTTTGTGCCATTGAGCACCTTGTCAACCTGCATAAGCAGCATACTTCTCACCTCAGCGAGGGGGGCGTGTATCTCGCAGCCTGCTGCTCTTATATGTCCGCCGCCGCCGAAATTCTTACAGAAGGCTGATGCGTCAACCGCATCGGTGGTTCTCACTGAGATCTTGTAAATATCAGTGTGACGCTCCTTGATAGTAATGCCTATCTCAACGCCCTCAACACTCAGCGGAATTGATGCCAGACCCTCAAACTCTGATTCGTCAGCACCGCTTTCCTTCATAGTCTCCTTGGTGAGTATTATCATCGAGCACCTGTCATCATAGTAGTACTCCATGTGCCTTGCAATGCTCTGCTCCACTCTCATTCTCGCCTTGCT
>ONLC01000091.1 GCA_900318545.1 uncultured Eubacteriales bacterium | reverse complement strand
GCCTTGTACGGAGAACTTCCGAATTCGCCATTGCCGGAACCGCCAATCGGGTGGTAGTCAATAACGAGCGGTACGGGCTTGTCGCCCTTGTAGGCACTCGGAATGTGCATAATAAAGGTGCGCTGCTTGCCATCGACGGTCACGGACATGTTTTGCTTATCTCCGACCTTTGCAGTCTTGCCGGAGCAATCGACTACGATAGGTTCGTCGCTGCCGGCGCTGCTGGAAGATTTCGGCGGTTCAACCTGTTGAGAGCTAGAAGATTTCGGCGGTTCAACAGCTTCAGAGCTGGAAGAAGCGTCGGCAGAGGGCCTTACCATTTCGATGGTCACGCCGGTCTCGGTTTCGCTCTGCATTTGGTAGACAAAGTTGGCATAACCATCCAGCGCGAACTGGAGCATCGGCAACAGGTCGCCTTCTTTCTTGAGAGCCTTGACTGCACCCTTGTCGGTCAACATAAAGGTGCTGTTGCGGTTGTCTGCACTGACGGAAAGGTCCGTCAGAAAATAGTCTTTACCTTTCCGAGCTCGTCCTCTTTAAGATAAACTCCTGCCGAGCCTCCGTCCACCTCGTACAGATCACTCAGCACCGAGGTCTGCTTCGGAACAACCTTTATGTTTGCTCCGAACGTTTTAAGCTCCTGATTTACCTTGTCGCCCACATCGAGCATAACGCTCAGCATAGCCGAGGCAAGCGATGCACCAAGAGCTATAGTGAAGGCTATCATCAGCATTTTTTTCCACTGACGGAACAGTGTTCCGCGTATCATTCTGCCAAACAAGTTTTCTCCTCCTTAAAGCTTTTTGCCCGTGAACTTGCTCTCAAATTCCATAAGGCCGTCAACAGGCACAAGTATGCGTCCGTTATCTATAGTGTATGGAATAACTATCGGGTTGCAGCCGCCCTTGAAGCCTATAGTGTTTATGTTCATAACAACGTTGCAAAGCTTGCATACCACCTGACCGTCACGCTCAAAATAGCCTGTTTCTCCGCAGATATCGCAGGCATCAAGTCCGATACCGTATGAGGTCGAATTAGGCTTCTTTATAACAATAAAGCGTATCTCCTTGTTAGTTCCCTCGGGATAGTAGCCGAAGCGGTGCAGATGCCCGTCCTCAACCGCCTCAAAGGGAACTACCACGTTTCCGTCAACAACCTCAGCGTCCTCAACAGGAGAGAGTGCTATCTCTCTGTTAGCATAGGTTTTTACAGAGGTCACAGTCAGTATGCTGAACACCATTACAGCTGCCACAAGGTTTGCCCAGCGTCTTGTTACCTTGATGTTCTTTCTTATCTTTCTCTTCTCCGCAGGATTTGAATATGCAGGCTTTGTAACAAAGCTCATTATCCAGAGTATCACAGGAATGCAGAGTGCAATCCCTATCGTCAGATACAGGAAAAGGCTTGCATTGTTGGTCGAGAAGATAGCTATCTCAAAGAACTCATGCCTTATATCCTTCGGGTCTTTGCCGAAGGTATCGGAAAGGCTGTTTATAAGGTTCTGAAGCATATTCTTCGTAAAGAGCACGCTTATTGCCGCCATGAAGCTTTTTACAAAGCTGACTGCAAGCGCTCCGAGCGTCAGCAGATACACCGCAGGCATAGGCAGGCGCAGCATTCCTCTGTGAACGCCCATATAGATAAGCACAGCCAGCACCAGTCCGAAGATGATGCCTATGATCTTGAACAGGAAGTCTGTCGAGAGCCAGTTGCTGTCAACAAGCAGGATATTGTGCGGATAGCCCATAACATCGGGGAAGGCATAGAACAGGCTCATTATCATCAGACAGCCTGCTGTTATGCACATAAATATCTCACCGATAAGCATCGGAGTTCTGTGCCTTCTGAGCAGTGCAAAATAGAGCACCGACCCTATCAAAAACAGCACGAATGCCAGCATAGAGGTCTGGTATATCCTTAAATTCCAGAGCGATGTATCAACGCTCGCAGTATTGTTTTTAGCGTAGGACATTATACCTGCCGTCACAAGGCCCACACCTGCACATACTACCGATACTATCTTCCCGACCCTGCCGCAGGAGCGTTTAAGGAAGCCCCTCACAAGCCCCGTAAGTATCGCCGCCGTTATAAGAGCCTCGGCGGTCATTACAAAATATTTAAGCACTTAAAATACCTCACTTATGTATATTTATTGAGAAGACACTATATATAGGAAAATATCAGAAAAATATCTCAATATATAGTTTTGAAAACAATCTGTATAAACGCACAAATGCGCCGTAGTATCCAAGGGGACACACAGCGCAGTTATGCAGACCCTTTCAGGTCAGAAGATCATATTTAAGGGGACATTTACCATTCCTGTACAACGTACTCCCAGCCCTCGTATGTAACCTCGAGGTTGCCGTTTGCGAAGTAATCGTCAAAGCTTCCTCCCGGGCCGGTCTCAGCGTCTGTGTGGAGCAGATAATTGTTCTCAGCAGGGCTGTGGATCGTGAACTTAACATTGTAAGTACCCGACTCAGGAAGTGCGATATTAGCACCGTAGTGAGGGCCGTCAGAAGCACTCATCTCCATGAAGGTACCGCTTGCTGCAACGTCGCCCGAATCAGCGTTTGTTACCTCGTAATCAACTGTCAGGTAAGGAACCCAGTCGCCTACACCGAAGCCGAGGTTGTTCTCAAGAGCAGAGATATCTGCCTCAAGGTGAATGTTGAAGTCCTCGATGCCGTTTCCGTCAGACATCGGAACAGGCTGGAAATATACAGCCGATACATTCAGGAAGCCTACCTCTTCGTCCTCAAAGATAGGATACTCAGTGAAGCCGCCTGCTGCGTCTGCACCTGCCTCATCGTTTTCTACCTTTGCAGAAGCGCTCTCTGTGGACTTTACAGAGCTCTTCTCAGCAGTGCTTGAGCTGTCGCTGTCACCGCAGGCAGCCATGCTCATAGCCATAAGAGAAGCAACTGCAATACCAACTAACTTCTTCTTTGTCATGTTTTTTCCTCCTCAATATTATTAAAAACAAAACTTTACCGGCTCTTCGCCGTTCATATATTACCCGTATCGCGGGAATAACTGACTTTATTTAAGACTCCTTAGCAGCCTTTTGCTTTTTCTCCTTCTGCTTTTTGGGCTTTGGCTTTAATTCCTCATCGTAGGCCGCCTGACCCTCTGTCAGGTAGTGTATGCCTTCGAGCACACCCACGAATGCAGGAATAAAGCTCCAGCAGAAGATGATGTAGAGAATACCTCTTCCGTACTGCCCTCTGTAGAACTTGTGCAGTCCTATCGAGCCGAAGATGACAGCTATTATACCGCACTCAACGTGGCTGTTCCTGTTCCACTTCTGGATAACGAAGATCGTCACTGTAATGAGTATCAGTATAAGCTGAGGGATAAGCGTCTGGAGTACAGGGTATACACCCAGCACATTCAGAACGTCATTATACGGAATGATATTTGTAAGCCACTCGGGAGATGTCGCATCTATCACGTCGCCCTCGATAAGCTCCTTGATACCCGAGCCCAAGAACGATACCGACATTATAAACATCAGTATACTTGTTCCTAAGAAGAACGGTCTTATCGGCAGCTTTACACTAAAGAACCTGATAATCAGGAACACAACAGCCAGCACAACGCAGCCTGTTCCGAAGCCTGCCCACATATACTTTACGCTCTTCTCATCACTGATAAGAGGCTGATAGAAGAGTATTACCTCAGCGCCCTCTCTGAACACTGCAAGGAAGGCTGTGAAGCCGAGTGTAAACACGCTTCCCGTCTCAGCCGATGCCTTTACCTGACCGTCAATGTACTTAGTCCACGCCTCAGCCTCTGCTTTGGAAACCATCCAGTTGCTGACGTAGAAAAGAACCACAACTGCGATAAGAGCTGTAATACCCTCGATTATCTCCTGATTTGCAGTGTTTGCAAGCTTCAGCTGCTGTAAGAGCCATGCGCACACAAAGCTGCATATTATCGCAAGCACGCAGCCTGCATAAACTGCCTTGAGCTTGTCTCTGTTGCCCGACTTAACAAGGTATGCGATTATCGCACCGACTACAAGTATAGCCTCAAGACCCTCACGGAGAATGATACCGAAGCAGGAGAAAAACGTTACCGATGCACTGCTGCTTGATTTTCTTCTCTCCTTGGTCTCGCCCTCATCATAGGAAGCCGCTGCCTGAACTCTGTTTCCTTCCTCGTCAAAGGCGCTTACGCCCTCTTCGTCAACTCCGTCGAGGTGGTTCGCCTGATCGTGAAGTATACGGCTGAGCTCCATAAAGTTCGAGATAACCGTAGATGTATCCTCGCCCTTTTTGACAGCCTTACGGCAGATCTTGAACTGCAGCTCTGCCTTGCTGACCTCCGAGCCCGAATAGCCGTTTACATTTCTCTCAAAGCCCGAGGTTTCATAGTAGAAGTTATATATAACGAGTGCCGCATTGTAGGCCTCGTCAGTGTTGCCTGCCTTGTAGTTATTGATAGAGGCTTCAATTACATCGTCAATGGCGTTAGCCTTGTCCTCCCAGCAGTCGTTCACTCCGCCTGCCTCGATATACTCTTCCCACGATCCTATGTAATCGAGCTTTGCTTCGCTCTCAGCCTGACTGCTTTCCGCCGCCGACCTCAGAGGGTTCAGCACAAGCATCACAGCCAGCAGCATGAGCACCGCTGCAAATATCCTTGTTTGTCTCTTGGTACAGGACATTTCTATGCTTCCTTCCATAATAGGTTAAATACGCTTAACTTAATTAGCTGTAACTAATTAGTGATTGCTAACCAGCAACTGTTATTTTAACTCTAACGGAGGTTCTTGTCAAGACCTACGGGGTTAGTTTAGTGAAACTTTGTCAGAATAAGCCAAAACTAACTCGTTTCACAGGCGGCTTTTATATGCAGTTTGACAAGACTAACCTGTGTGCGGAGCAGCCTTGCTGGTGAGGAGATTAGCCTCGTCAGGTCTGTACATTCGTACAGACAGCCTCGGCTGGATTAGGGGGGATAGGGCTTCGCCCTATGTACCCACTGGGGCTACGCCCCAGCCCCCGATGATCTATCAGAGCTGGGTGATAATCACAGCCGTCCGCAGGACAGAGGGTCGCAGGGGCAACGCCCCCGTTCCCACCACCGCCCGAGGCGGTGACGAGCGTAGCCGAGGAACACGCCGAGGGCTAATCTCCGTACTCTCTTGCTCTGCGGTCGCTATTGAAAAGAAATAACCAAGCTTCGACGTAAATTGGTGCAGGGTTTTCCCTGCCCCTGCGAGCGTAGCCGAGGAACACGCTGAGGGCTAATCTCCGCATTACCTATCTCTGCGGTCAGGGCAGGAAAAGTCCAAACAAAAGAACGTCGCGAAGGCGGTGCAGGGTTTTCCCTGCCCTGACGAGGCATAGCTCCGCACTATCACGGCTCCGCGTTCAAGGCAAGAAAAGCTTTAAGCAAAATTGCGTCGCGTATTAGCCGTGCGGCGAGCACTTGACAATCGGGGTCGGATTTGTTATAATGGTTCTAAGATTTGCTTATTGATTATATGGAGGTAAGATTATGCCTAATAAACCTACAAAATATGTATTTGTCACAGGCGGAGTTGTTTCGGGTCTCGGTAAGGGTATTACTGCGGCTTCCCTCGGAAGACTGCTTAAAGCAAGGGGCTACAGCGTTACTATCCAGAAGTTTGACCCCTACATAAACGTTGACCCCGGTACTATGTCGCCTTATCAGCACGGTGAGGTCTTCGTTACCGATGACGGTGCCGAGACTGACCTCGACCTTGGTCACTACGAGAGATTTATTGATGAGAACCTCTCGGTTAATTCAAACGTTACCACAGGTAAGATCTACTGGACTGTCCTCAATAAGGAAAGGCGTGGTGACTATCTCGGAGGTACTGTTCAGGTCGTTCCGCATATCACAAACGAGATCAAGGAAAGGCTCTACAAAGTCGCTAAGACATCTGAGACAGATGTTGTTATCACCGAGATAGGCGGTACTGTAGGCGATATAGAGTCTACTCCCTTTCTCGAGGCTATAAGACAGGCTTCTATCGAGCTCGGACGTGAGAACTCTCTGTTTATTCACGTTTGTCTGCTGCCGTATATTTCGGGCTCCAAGGAGCTTAAATCAAAGCCTACTCAGCACTCTGTAAAGGAGCTTCTCTCTATCGGTATTCAGCCGAATGTGCTGGTGCTGCGCTCCGAGATGGAAGTGCCCGAGGATATGAAGCACAAGATAGCACTCTTCTGCAACGTAAGGGCTGAGGACGTTATACAGAACCTTACTGCACCCTCACTGTACGAAGTGCCCCTGTGGCTTGAAAAAGAGGGTCTTGCTGATGTTGTCTGCGAGCACCTGAAGCTTGAAAACAGAGCTCCCGACCTGTCAGGCTGGAAGGCTATGATCGAGAAGGTAAAGAGCTGTCACAAGAAGGTAACTATCGGGCTGGTAGGCAAGTATGTTGAGCTGGAGGACGCTTATCTCTCGGTAGCTGAGGCACTCAGACACGGAGGCTTCGAGAACGGAGCCGAGGTTGATATAGCATGGATACAGTCCGAGAACATAACCCGTGAGAATGCCGCTGATATTCTTAAAGGCTGTGACGGTATCATAGTGCCGGGCGGCTTCGGTGACAGAGGAATAGAGGGCATGATAGAGGCTATAAGATACTGCCGTGAGAATAAGGTGCCTGTGTTCGGTATCTGTCTTGGAATGCAGATGTCGGTAGTTGAGTTTGCAAGAAATGTCGCAGGATTGGAGGACGCTAACTCCTCCGAGTTCTCTGACACTGAGAATGCAGTCATCGACATTATGGATTCGCAGAAGGACATCACCGAAAAGGGCGGTACAATGCGGCTGGGGCTTTACCCCTGCAAGCTGCAGGAGGGCTCACGCTGCAAGGAGATCTACGGCAGTGACCTTATCTATGAGCGTCACCGTCACCGCTGGGAGTTCAACAACCGTTTCAAGACCGCACTTACAAGCAAGGGACTGCTGATTGGCGGTATCTCCCCTGATGAAAAGCTGGTCGAGATCGTGGAGCTTCCGAAGGATATGCACCCGTGGTTTGTAGGAGTGCAGTTCCACCCCGAGTTCAAGTCAAGACCCAACCACCCTCACGTACTGTTCAGCGACTTTATAAGAGCCTCGCTGGAGAACAAAGAGAACAAGTAATAAGCTCCCCTCGTCAGCACGGCGAGGGGCTTTTTGTTTTTATAAGCCTGCACTCTCTATCTCTGCGGTCAAGGCAAGAGAAGCATCAAGCAAAAGTGCGTCGCGTATTAGCCGTGCGGCGAGCACTGCAGGGTTTTCCCTGCCTGCGTGTGATGTGTGATGTGTGATATTTCATTTTTTCAAACTGTAGGGTTGCACAAAAATCTCTGTTGAAAATTGTGCAAACATACGTTTTGTATTTTAATTAGATAATATTTCAGCAATTGTTGGTAGGGAAAACCCTGCACCATCATTGCGTCATAGTTTTGCTTTGGCTTTTCCTGCCTTGACCGCAAAGCAAGATAGTGCGGAGATTAGCCCTCGGCGTGTTCCTCGGCTACGCTCGTCACCGCCTCGGGCGGTGGGGGGAACGGGGGCGTTGCCCCTGCGACCCTCTGTCCTGCGGACGGCTGTGATTATCACCCAGCTCTGATAGATCATCGGGGGCTGGGGCATAGCTCCAGTGGGTACATAGGGCGAAGCCCTATCCTCCTTAACCCAGCCGAGGCTGTCTGTACGAATGTACAGACCTGACGAGGCTAATCTCCGCACTATCTATGCAATGGCATAGCAAATTCAACAAATCCACACCAGAATTTTTGTGCAATCCTACAGTTTGAAAAAATGAAATATCACACATCACACATCACACGGCATGGGCATGATAGATTAACATTTTCTTACTTGACAATATATATTAAATGTGT
>ONLC01000027.1 GCA_900318545.1 uncultured Eubacteriales bacterium | reverse complement strand
AGAAATTCATTTCAGCACTTGAAGAAATGATTGCATTTAGGAGAAAAGAAGTAACATTTATTGAAATAGGTTACGGCAATAGGCTCGTGTTCAACTGCGACCGAACAGGTCACATAAAGGTGTCAGGTGATATACAGGGCGATGTAGGCAGCCATGTGCTAAAATTTGAATTTATGACAGACCAGACAGCTTTTCCAAAATTTATAAGGGAACTGAAAAGTTTGTAAATTCTGATTTATCTTAGCAACATAAATAAACACAATGCCCCTGAGTGCTTTGTAACACTCAGGGGCAAAACTTCTATATAGGTATCTGTCTTAAGCTCTCAGGTGTTTTGTTTACCGTGTCTGCAGGCACTGCGAAATCAGGTTCTTTGACCTTTCTTCATCGCTGAGGTTAAGCTCTCTGATGACCTTTCTCAGCGGCAAAACTCTTGAAGGCATTACCGACAGCATATCGACCTCCAGTTGCAGAAGTATCTCTGTCATTGAAAGGTCTGAGGCAAGCTCTCCGCACACACCTACCTCGATACCGTTCCTGTGGGCATTGTCACAGACAAGCTTTATCATTCTCAGGAGTGCGGTGCTGTTCTCGGGTCTTATCCTGTCATACTTTGAGTTGTTTTTATCCAGTGCAAGTGTAAACTGCTCCAAATCGTTCGTGCCGATACAGAAAAAGTCCGCTTCCTTTGCCAAAAGGTCACTCGTCATTACTGCGGCAGGCGTTTCTATCATTACGCCTATCTTTACGTCCTCACTGAAGGCTGTACCCTCCTCACGAAGCTGCTCCTTCACATCATTGATGATAGCTCTCGCATGGCGGAACTCCCCGATATCGACTATCAAAGGCAGTATTATAGACATTTTTCCGTAGACCGATGCCCTGAGCATTGCCCTTATCTGCGTTTTGAAAATGTCCTGCTGCTCAAGGCAGACCCTTATTGATCTGTAGCCCAGTGCAGGGTTTGGCTCCTTTTTCATATTGAGTATATCCGCTGTTATCTCGGCACTCATATCATAGGTCAGAAGCGTTACCTCTCTGCCGTTCATATCCTCAAGGACTCTTCTGTAATTATAGAAAAGCAGCTCCTCATCGGGGAAAACTCTCTCTCCTATATACAGAGATTCACTCCTGAAAAGCCCGATACCGCCTGCATCGTTTGATACTGCGCTCTCCACCTCGGACAGGTCATAAACACTCGCACATACACGAACGCTCCTGCCGTCAGCTGTTACATTTGGCTCTCCGATCAGCGTAGTCAGCATCTCATGCTTTCTCTGCTCAACCTTGATGCGGTCCTGAGCACGCCTTATTGTTATCTCGTCAGGCTCAACGAAAAGCAGACCCTCATAGCCGTCTACTATTGCCTCCTTGCCGTCGAGTTCATCACATAGCTCATCACCCATGCAGACTATACACGGCAGATCCATACTTCTGGCCAGAATAGATGCGTGCGAGTTCTCAGCTCCTGCAGCTGTACAGAAGGCTGCTATCTTTGTTTTGTCGAACATCATAGCCTCTGAGGGCATTATACTGTCCGCACAGATTATGGAGTTTTCCTTTAGCTCTATCTCACCCGTCTGAGCATTCAGCAGGTGCCTTATAAGTCTCTCGGAGATATCTCTGACATCGGCAGTTCTCTCACGCACATAGTCAGAATCGTTATTTGCAAGCACTCTTGTAAGCTCGATAGCGGCTCTGGCTACGGCATACTCGGCATTGTAGCTGCTGTCTGTGATAAGGCTCTGTATGCGGTTATCAAACTGAGCATCAAAAAGCATCATTTTGTGTATAACAAAGATCTGAGCATTTTCCTCGCCAAGGCGTTCAAGTGCGTCCTCATAGAAGCTGTCAAGCTCCTGCTCGGTCTCAGACTTTGCTTTTTCATATCTGGTAAGCTCACGCTTTGTATCGCTGACCTTTCGCCTGCTGATGATAAGGTCATTTCTCTGATAGAACACTATAGTTCCCTGAGCAATAGCACCTACAACGGCTTTTCCGCTTATCGTCTTCATTGTCTTCCTTCTTTCAATGAGCCGAGCTCATTTCAACTTATTGCTTCTCTTATAATACGGCAAAGCAAACAGCACCCAGAGCACTGCAAACAAAACCGCAAGTGTTATATAGGTATATGCAGGATACTCAAATATCTCAAGGAGCATTTTATTAAGTATAGCTCCCGAAACTGTTTTCGTCTTTACAAACGCTTTAATAACTTCATTTCTGAACAGATATACCACATGAGTCGCTACAATGAACATAAAGGTATATACTCTGAACGTTGTATACAGCTTATACCCTCGTTTACGCCTTAAATAAGCATATAGCACAAACAAAAGCCCTATCACTGTCCCTACCGTCGCAGAGACATAGTCCTTTGAGAGTATCTTATTAATTTCAGAGAACTTATCAAATCTTTCGTTGAAGCTCCTAGCCTTTTTATTATACTCGTTTACCTTCTTGACAACTATGCTCTGATACTTATAATACCTTCCGTTAAGCTTCTTGCCTGTAACATACTCAATCAAAGGCTTATTGGTCTCGATAATATCGACATACTCATTGATATCCAGCTCGGGAAGATGTCCCGTTTCTTTTATATAATCGGTGTACCTGTCGAGGTAATTCTGCAAAAAGCCCGAAACATCAAGCTGTTCCATAATGCCTTGGAGCTGCTCGTCATCAACAGACACACTGTAGCGTTCCTCAAGCTCATTTCTTATAGCAACTGCTATCTGAGCATCAACAGATTTTCCTGCACTTATATCAGCGGCAGAAATCCCCTTAAAAACAAAATTCTCGACTATACCGTCAGCGATCATATCTGTATTCACTACAGTAAACAGTATAGCCAGTCCCATTAAAAGGGTCATCAGGAAGCACAGTCCGAGGAACAGGACTCTCAAGAGAAAGTGCCCGATCTTTTTACGAAACGCAAGGCTGTTTTCATTACCATGCTTAGATATATCAGCAGCTTCACTCATTATGCTCCTCCGTTAATTGCTCCACATCGGCATATTATATGCTGCTATTATTATATACCCTTTTTTCCTATTTTTCAAGACCCTACACAAAAAAATCGACTCGTTTTTGCGAGTCGGTACATATCAAAGCTGTTCAAGTATAAAAACGAAGGTAAGAGGACCCTCTGCACTCTGCATAGTGACCTGTTTTTCAAGAAGCTTTGTCTTGATATTCTTGGTCCAGTCCTTCTGAGTTCTGAGCTTCATCGAATTTGCATCAGCCCAGTCTCTAATATAGGTATTGCAGTCACGCCTTGCAAAGCCGATGTTATCAGCCTCAAAGCTGCCGTCAACGCCGAGTGTTGCAACAGGCTCTGCCTCAGTAAATTCCTGTCCGATGGCAGTTCCGACCTTCTTCTTAACTGTAAGTCTGAATTTCATAGTATTGATCCTTTCTCTCAAAATAGCGAAGCATTTTCAAGCGAATACTCATCAAGCAGCGAATTGGAGTTCTCTATCCAGTTGCTGCCGTTCTTTACTTTTTTTATGATAGACTCGAAATTCGGTTTTCTTTCCGACAGATTATGAGCATCTGTTCCAAAGCAATAGGGCACGCCCTTATTGATGACCTTTGAAACGAACCTTCTCGAATCAAAATGCTCGAAGGCCTCCGCATTGAACTGGAATATCGCATCAAATCCAAGCATAGACTCGATATCACTTTTGCTGTACCATGTTGAGTAGCGATGAATATGTGCAATGATCGGCATAAGGTCGAACTGGCAGGAGATGTTGTAAACCTCCTCACCCATCCAGTCGCTGTAGGGTGCATAAGGCAGTTCCAGCAGAATAAGCCTTGTTCCCGAAATTGCAAGATTCTCTATGCCCTCAAGCTCACTTATTCCCTTTTCAATAGCTATCTCAGCTCCAAGGCGGATATCCTTTATTGCAGGGTCGGCAGCCATTAGTGAATAGAACGCATCATTTCTCTTCTGTATGTAAGCCTCAACGCCCTTCGGTTCACGGTGAGCATAGAAATGCGGTGTTGCAACCACCCTTTCAACGCCCTGACGCTTCATCATCTTTATCATTTTCAGAGACATTTCAATGCTCTCAGAGCCATCATCAATGCCGGGAACTATATGACTATGGTAATCTGTTATCATTGGGCACCATGCCTCCGTTTCTGTAACTATGCTTCCTCACTTTCAGGCTGCTTGGGACTTTCGGAATACTTATAAGAATAATCGTACTTATAGTATTTATACTTATATTTGTACTTATAGGAATAAGCACCTGAATGCTTCTTGCTGATATCGTTGAGAACGTATCCGAGCATATTGCAGTTAGCAAGCTGAAGCTTTGTAGAACACTCATCGAGCTCGTTGAAGGTAGTTCTTCCGTATCTTACAACTACAAGAACACCTGCGATACTTCCGGAGAGTCCTAAAACGTCTGTTACTGGCAGAATAGGAGGAGCATCGATAATAACGTAATCATAAATGCCCTTTACCTTATCGAGCAGAGCCTTCATATTATCAGATGCAAGCAGCTCTGAGGGGTTCGGAGGGATAACACCTGATGTAAGGATATCAAGGTTGCCCTTGGTGCCTCTGAACACGCACTGCTCAAAGCTCTTCTCACCCGAAAGAACTGCCGAAAGGCCGTCCTTGTTCTTGAGCTTGAAGTTCTTATGCTGAACAGGCTTTCTCATATCTGCATCGATGAGAAGTACTTTATTCTCGGTCTCTGCCATAGTAATAGCGATATTTGCCGATGTTACCGATTTACCCTCAGATGGGTCAGACGAGGAAACAGCAACTATCTTGTTTTTATATGTGGAAAGGGAGAACATAAGGTTTGTTCTCATAGACTTGTAGTTCTCGACGATGTTGAACGGTATATCGGAATTGCCCATAAGAAGCCTTTTCTTACGATCGTTGTTTGTACCGTCCTTATCCTTGGAGGACTTTCCGCCGATACTCATTATCTCACCGATGATAGGCTTCTGATACTTGCCGTTGAGCTCGTTTGCCTCCTTGACGGTATTGTCAAGTGCATTGATAAGCAGAACTATCGCAACTGCAATAACTCCGCCTGCAAGGAAGCCCAGCATTGTATTTCTTGATACGTTCGGAGATACCTTTCCGTAGTAGATCTTAGCATCACCGATCTTTTCAACAGAACCTGCACCTACGACTCTTATAATGAAATCGGGTGCAACATCTGCCATAATATTACAAAGATTTGCAGAAAGCTTAGGGTTGGTAGTGGTCGCAGATATTTTAAGGACCTCTGTTTCGTTGGCTGCCTCCATTGTGTAGCAGGCTCTCACGCTGTCAGCAGTGATGTTGCCCTCGCTGTCAAAGGAGAAATGCTCACGAAGATCAGACTTCTCATACAGATCGGTAAGCCTGTTTGCTACCTCATCCATTACGCTGTCTTCGTTAAGGATCTGTATGTAAGTGTTTACAAGAGATTTAGAAGCCATGATAGCCTGTGTATCTAACACGGTACGCTTTTCAGTATCGTTGTTATTCTTTACATACATCGAAACGTGTGACGAATACTTAGGTGCGATCATAAACTTTGATACTACAAACACGCTGACTCCGCCAACTATCGCAGCAAGAAGAATGATCCACAGCTTGCTTATCAGCAGCCCAAAAATGTCACGTAAAGATATTTCTTGCTCTTCCATATTATACCTTCCATTACACTAGATTTTCCGACAAGATCTTCATTCAGTCAGAATACATCAGATAATATTATATCATTTTAAGTCGTTCAAGTCAAGCATTTTTCCTAAATAATTCGTATTTGGTAAAAATGGCTAACCCGTTTATCGATAATAAGCCTTTATATACATTTTTATTAAAACAAACTACAGATTATTATACTCATAAAAAATAAAACCGCCGTCAAAAGACAGCGGCTCTGCAGACAATGCCTGCACCCTTTCAATTCTATATCAAGCCTCATCAGCCTGTAAGCTTCTGCGAAGCTCCCTTATCTTTTCGGTGAGCTCATTTATATAAGCATCTACATCTCCCTTGTCAAAGCCGCCGAGTGCAGATACCTTCAAATCAAAGGGTCCGACCTCGTCCGGTATAGTATAGTTTTCTCCCCTGTTCTTACTTCCGAGAGCATCCTCGAGCTGATATATATGACTGGTAAGCAGATCAACATATTTAAGCGTTTCCAGCTTGTCGTAGCCTCCGAACATTGCAAAACCGAACTTATCCAAATCGACCGCTCCCTGAGAGCTTCCTCCCTTCCGAAAATGTGAACAAAATGCCACCTGTTTATTACATTTCTATTATATCAGATTTCATACGAATTGTCAATAGCTTAGAAAAATATTATTCACAAAAATTCAATTTATTCGGTATAGAATTATGTTTAATACAGAAAAAACAAGGAGAAAACCAATGATAAAAATTATTCTTACATTATTGATAAGTGCAGCCATAGGCTACGCTACTAACTATCTCGCTGTGAAAATGCTGTTCAGACCCTTAAAGCCTGTTTACATCAAGGGTAAAAGGCTGCCCTTTACGCCAGGTATCATTCCTAAGGGCAAGCCAAGGCTCGCTAAGGCATTGTCAGCGGCTGTGAGCGAGAGCCTGCTCACGGGTGAGGACATTGAAGATGCTATCCTCAGCGACAAGTCAAAAAAGCTTTGTGCAGAAAAGCTTTGCATGGGACTTTATATGCGTGAGAGGAACAAGCTCGGGCAGATGCTGAACGATCTCTCACAGGGCTGCACCTACAGCACGGCAAGGAAAAAGCTCAAGGAACGCATAGTTGAGAAGGGCACTCAGGCAGCGATCGATATGAACATCGCTGATGCTATGATAGGCGAGATAACGGCATCGGTAAAGGAGAAAACTCAGGGCTCAATGGCAGCTATGTTCATAACAGACGAGCTGATAGCCGACCTTACAAGGCCTGCTGTCGAAAAGTTCAATGACTATATCCGTGAGAACGCCCCTGCAATGATAGAAAAGGCAGTCGAGGAGGAGCTGAGCGCTGCCGAGGATAAAACTATTCCGCAGGTGTTTACAGAGCTCAACATCACCCAGGAAAAGCTTACAAGGATAATAGGCATCGCTATGGAGGGTCTGCTGAGGGGTAAGCTTTCGGGATTTCTGAAGGAGCTTGATGTGGGCTCGGCTGTTGAAAAGCACATCAATGAAATGGACAACAAGGCACTTGAAGAGCTTATACTGTCGGTTATGAAAAAGGAGCTCAATGCGGTAGTGAACCTCGGAGCTCTGATCGGACTAATTATAGGCGTACTGAATGTTATTGTAAATCTGTAAGGAGGGCTTATGGCAGTTTCTGATAAGAGGCTGGTATGGATAATGCTGTCGCTGTTTTTCTCTTGTCCGAACAACAGGCTTTGGGAGATAATGAAAAACTACAGCAGTGCAGCTGAGCTCTATGACGATCTTATAAACCGCCGCTGCGGCTTCATCACGGAAAAGGAAGCTGAGCATATAGGCTTTTGCAGCGAGGCTCAGGGGCTGTCAGTCATCAAGAGCTGCGAAAAGCGAGGTATCTATATACTTACATACGAGGATAATGCCTATCCCGAAAGGCTCAGAAAGCTTTACTGTCCGCCTGCTGTGCTCTATTGCAGAGGTGATATAAGCTCTCTGAACTGTGAGCGTACTGTCGCTGTGATAGGCGCAAGAGAGGCATCGGAATACTCGCTTAAAGCAGCCTATGCCTTTACTAACGCAATTGCAAAGCGTGGGATCTGCATTATAAGCGGTCTTGCAAACGGGATAGATCAGATAGCTCACAAAAGTGCTCTTAAAGCTGACGGAATGACCTGCGGAGTTATGGGCTGCGGTCTGGAGTACGATTATCCGAAGGGCTCGGGCAGGCTTAAAGAGGCTATCTGCCGAAAAGGGACTGTCATCTCGGAATATATGCCGCAGACAAGGCCCGCTCCCGAGAACTTCAAGGTGAGAAACCGCATTATTGCAGCCCTCTCCGATGCGGTGATAGTTATACAAGCAAGCGAGCACAGCGGTACGCTGAATACAGTAAATCACGCTCTGGAGCTTTCAAAGGAGATATTTGTTATACCTCCGCATGATATACTGTCCGATGATTATACAGGTCAGAGCGTACTTATCGAGGAGGGTGCGACCCCTCTCTATCGGCTGAGCCAGATACTTGACAGCATATAAATACTCCCCTCTGCTTTTGTTTCGGCAGAGGGGAGCTTATTATATATCGAAAACTATGGTTGCTATCGTGAAGAAAATTAGGGTCGAGCAGGTATCTACTATAGTTGTGATAAGGGGTGCTGCCATTATAGCAGGATCAAGGCCGAGCTTTTTAGCACCCATAGGGAGCATAGCTGCGATAAGCTTTGAGAGCACTACCGTCACCATTATCGCAAGGCTTACGGTGAACGCAAGCTTATAGCAATCGACCGTGGTATCGCTGTGATACACGATGATTATTCGTATTGCGTTTACTACAGCAAGTATCACACTGACTAAAAGGGCTATTCTGAATTCTTTGAATACTACCCTGAAGAAATCCTTCATTCTTATCTCACCGAGGGACATTCCTCGTATTATCATGGTAGAGGTTTGAGAGCCGCAGTTTCCTCCCGTACCGCTGAGCATCGACAGGAAGGATACAAGCACGGGTACAACAGCAAATGCCGCCTGATAGTGGTTTACCACCGCTCCTGTGAGAGTTGCCGAGAGCATAAGTATAAGAAGCCACGCTATCCTGTTCTTCGCATGAGTGAACACCGATGTCTTGAAGTAGGAGTCCTCACTGGGGGCAACAGCTGCCATTTTCGAGAAGTCCTCGGTAGCCTCCTCGGTCATGACGTCCATAGCATCGTCAAAAGTAACGATACCGACCATACGCTGCTCATTATCAACTACAGGCAGCGACAGAAGGTCATACTTGCGGAATGCCTTTGCTACGTTCTCCTTGTCCTCCAGGGTATCTACGGAGATAACGTTAGTTTCCATTATATCTCCGATAAGGTCATCATCATCGGCGGTGAGCACATCAAACAGACTCAGCACACCGATAAGCTTTCTGCTTTCAGTAACGTACATATAGTTTACAGTCTCCTTGACCATTCCTATATGCCTGATACGGTCTATAGCCTCTTTGACTGTATAATCCCTGTGCAGATATACATACTCGGTCGTCATGATCGAGCCCGCACTGTCCTTCGGGTATTTGAGGATAGTGTTTATCTCTCGTCTGGTATCTGCATCGGCATTTTTGAGGATCCTTGCAACAACGTTTGCAGGCATCTCCTCAATGATATCAACAGTATCGTCTACATAAAGGTCATCTACGACCTCCTGCAGCTCCTTATCAGTAAACGCATTTATGAGCACCATTTGCATATCGGAATCCATATATGCAAAAACGTCCGCGGCTGCGTCCTTGTTAAGAAGCCTGAATAGCAGCGGCAGCTGGGATTTGCCTATCTTTCCCTCATCATAGAACTGCTGAAGAATTGCTGCTACATCGACCTCGTTCATATCCATGAAGATCTCACGGATAGCCTTGAAGTTTCTCTTATCAAGCAGCTCAAGCACAGTGTTGTACATTGTTATCCCTCCATCTTGTAAGTGTACGATATTTCGTACACTTTACGCAATAATAACAGCGTATCTCTTCCGAAAACGAAGATAATACGCCCTTTAAGGTGTTAAACACTCTGCCCTGTTCTATTGTAAAAAGCGTCAGAACGGACTGACGCCGTTTCGCAATCGCGGGGCAATAGTATTATTACCGGCGTCATCCATTAACTTTCAGCTCCTTTTTCTCATAATTGCCTTTCGGCTCAACATTATTATTATACGCTCTTTGACTCTATTTGTCAAGGAAAAACATAACAAAAATCTCCCCTGCTTTTACAGAGGAGATTTTATCAGTGTGCGACTCCGTTATTATCGAGGTCATAGCCGTCGATATTGCGGTTTATGAGCATCATTCCGTTGGAATCAAAGTAGTAGCGGCTGCCGTCGATGTTCTTCCAGCCCGTTACTGATGAACCGTCACGGTTATTATAGTACTTCTGACCGTTCCAGTTTACCCAGCCCTCCTTGAGGTAGCCGTCCTCACCAAAGTTGTAAAGGGTACCGTCGATATATACGGGACCTCTGGTGGCAACACCGTTTTCAAGGAAGTATCTTCTGCCGTCGATAGTGGTCCAGCTGTTCTGGAGCTTTCCTTCATTCGAGAAGTAGAAGTCTGTTCCGTCTATATTCTTCCAGCCTGCGGCTGCCTTTCCGTCATCGGAGAAGTAGTAGGTGTCATCACCTGCTGTTACCCAGCTGTTCTTGACAGTGCCGTCCTTGGAGATATAGTAGATATTATCGTCCTTGAAAATACCGATAGTCAGCCTGCCCTTATTATCGAAGTGGTAATCCTTGCCGTCTATCGTTTTCCAGCCTGTGACCGCAAAGCCGTTCTCATCAAAGTAGTAGATATTGCCTCCTGCTGTCTTGAACTCGGAGGTCAGGAACTTCTCGGTCTCCTTATCGAAGAACTTGTAGTCTCCATCGACCCTGACTAAGCCGTCAGCAAGGGTTGCTTCTGTGGAGAAGGTGTATTTCTCCTCACCCTCGATGAAGTCTCCGCCCATCATAGCGGCACCTGTGGTTCCGAAATAGTAGCGGTCTCCGTCAATAGTTTTCCATGTATCATGTACCTTTTTGCCTGTGTTTTCATCAAAATAGAAGTAATAGCCTGCTATCTTGTGAAGCCCCTTGCAAAGGGTATGATCGGAATAGAAATAATACTGATAAAAAACTGAGCCGCCGAACTCCTCATAAACCTTTCTGTCGAAGGCATTGAAGGTCTTTTCGCCGTAATCACTTTTCAGCTTGTTTATCCTGTCGTAATCGGGCTCTTCATCGTCCTTGTAGCTGTCCTTCTCAAACTTTGTAAGGTCAGATACATCTGTCTTGAACTGCTTGATAGCCTTTTTCTCTTCGTCCGTATACTCATCTGTGTTTGTCCAGCCGATTGCTGCTGCGTGAGTGTTATGGTGGAAGAAGTACTCGTCACCGTCTACCTCTGTCCAGCCGTCGGCAACTATACCTCCGACACCGAAGTAATAAAGACCGTTAGCACCCTCCTGCCAGCCGTCAAGAAGCCTGTTCTTCGAGTTGAAGAAGTAGTAATGATCCTCAATTTGCAGGAAGCCCTTAGCCGCAGAGCCGTCCTCCTTGAAGTAGAACTTATACGGAGCCTCCTGGTACCAGCCCTTAGTCATTTTACCCTCATCGGTAAAGTGGTATCTTTTGTCTTTGATAGTTATCCAGCCCTTGACCATTTCACAGCTGTCGTTGAAATAGTAGGTGGAGTTCTCAATATCGGTAAAGCCCGAGGCAAGCTCGCCTGTTTCGGGATCGGCATAGTAATACTTTTTCTCCATCTGCATCCAGCCCCTGTGAACTGCACCAGTATCACTGAAATAGTATTTCTTTCCGCCTATATCCTGCCAGCCTGTCATCATGTGACCCTCGGAGTTGAAATAGTAGATTTCTCCGTCAATCTCCAAAAAGCCTACAGCCATTTTGCCGTCTTTCAAAAAGTAGTACTGATTGTTGTTTATCGACAGCCAGCCTGTAACTCTCTTTCCCGAGTCATCATAATAGTATCCGCCCGTATCATCAAAGCCCGTATCAGGGAAGCCGTGATCGTCAAAGTAATACTGTCCGCCGTTGATATTGCAAAGGCCTGTTCTGAATATACCCGACTCTTCAGAGAAATAATACTCCTCACCGTCTATCTTTATCTGACCTCTCTGAATAATGCCGTCCTCAACGTAATACTTGTCACCTCTGTAGGTGTGCCAGCCGTCCTTGACTATAATGCCCTCTTTATCAAACAGATAGCAGGTATTATCAATAAGCTGATAGCCCTTGACTCTTTCCTTTGTTTCAGCGCTGATATAATAGGTCTCATTATCATGAGTGTGCCAGCCAACTGCATAATAAGACCCATAATAAAGATAACCGCCAAAGCCTGCTCCGAGTGCTATGGTACACAAAGCACAGGCAAAGGCAATCTTTGCCCTGTCTCGTTTCAGTCTTTTGCGGTATCTGTAGTTTATTGCGATATCTTCAGGATTTGTACCAATGCTCATTATATCTTCCTCTAGTCACTATTTACTAGTTTCTAGTATAACACATCATTTGACAAATTGCAAGGGCGAAAGCACAATTATCATCAAATCTTCACACAGACAGCCTTCTTATTGCCATTACAAGTGAATCCGTCTGATATGTGTTATTGAAGACCGAGGGTGAGAACCTTACAGCTCCCTGCCCGAGAGTACCCAGAGTATTATGGGCAAGCGGCGCACAATGCAGGCCGCCCCTAAGGGCAAAGCCTTTGTCGCTGAGAGCCGATGCAAGCTCCTCTGAGGGCATATCTCCTATATTGAAGGCAACTATCGGGAGCTTTTTAACATCGGTTTCGTAAAGCTTTATGCCTTTAACAGACCTGACACCCTCTATGAAACGCTCACAGAGCATTTGCTCGTGTGCTCTTATTCTGTCTATGCCCTTTGCCTTTACGAACTTTATTCCCTCTCCCAGCCCGAGAATGCCTGCTGTGTTCAGCGTTCCGCTTTCAAGCTTCTCGGGCATGGTCGGGGTCTGTTCGAGCTCGGCCGAGGTTGCCCCCGTGCCGCCCTCAATTATCGTTGACAGGCAGTATTCACCGTCTGTTATAAGCAGACCTGTCCCTGCGGGTCCGTAAAGGGACTTATGCCCTGCTGTACACAGAAGGTTTATCCCGTCAGATAATTTCAGATCACTCACTCCGCAGGCCTGTGCTCCGTCAACTATTAAGCAGATGCCGTAACGCTTGCAGAGCTCTCCCAAAGCCTTCACAGGAAGTGCCCTGCCCGTAACATTTGAGGCAGCTGTCACACAGATACATTTTGTATCCTTGTCGATCAGCTTTTCAAAGGTCTGTACGGTTTGTTCATCGTCATTGCTCACATCAGCTATCGAAAGCCGCACGCCTGCTGTCTGAGTGAGGCGGTAAGAAGGCCTTGCAACGGAATTATGCTCATACGATGATATGATAAGGTGGCCGCCGTACTGCATTATCCCCTTTATCGCCATATTCAG
>ONLC01000056.1 GCA_900318545.1 uncultured Eubacteriales bacterium | reverse complement strand
CCCACCACTCAACAGGGTAATCGTTAAGGTCGATAAGGTCAGATTTCATTCTCATAGTTTACGCTCCTTTGGTCTCGGTGTTGCCTTCATGCTTGGCTGCCGTGAAGGTATTCATTTGTTTTTTTCAGAATATATCGAAGGAATTCGTCTGCGAAAACTGAACGCAGTCATACATAATGAGTATTCTGTCATAGGTGTTCGGGTCTACCGTCTGAGATACGGTGCTGCCCTCGGCTTTTAGCCTGTCGGGATCTATTATGGTGATATGCTCATAATGGGGAAGAAGAAACGGCACAAGTGTATTCGCATAGTCGCCCTTTATGAGCAGAAGCCTTAGCCCCGATTCAGATGTAGTATCTATCTCGGCACGGGTAAAGCTGTTTCCTCTTAGGAAAACATCGTTCTTTTTGTCAGAGCTCAGAGCTGACTTGAAGTACACCGATCTTGCGGTCTCCTCACTGTCGCCCGAATACAGCTTTACCTCCTTGACAGTGCTTCCGTTTTTCGGACGGAAAAGGTTTATTCTGTCATCATCGCAGCTCTTGTACTGAAGCTGCTGATACAGCTCGCCCCTGTAGCTGTCATCGGCATATTCAAGATCATAGTTCGAGAGGTCGAAGGGTACGGCACCGAGCTGCCTTATCATGTCCTCATAGGCGTAATATGCACCGAGAGAGGTCCAGCAGTCAGAGGTTCTGTAGTAGATGTAGTCGTCCTTTGCTGAATAGAGCGGATAGAACATATCCACAGAGCCGACACCCTTTCCCAGCTTATAGTAAAGAGAGTTTATAAGCCCCAGCTGATCCATATTGCTTATGTAATCAGGGAGGATAGCTTGGTAAACTCCTGCGGCTGTGGGTGCTAAAAGAAGAGAAATAGGAGCATTTACCCTTTTGGCAAAATTGTTTATCCTGCCTACATTTGAAAAAGCCTGTGACTTGTCAAACTCGGGGTATACTCTGATAAGCCTTTCCTCATCGGCATAGATGCCGTCTGTAGCTGTTCCCGTCATTGCCTGAGACAAAAGGGTATGAAGAGACCTCCAGTTTGTGACGAGGGGGAAATTGCTTTCTGTAAGGTTCTCGGCGTTGGCTCTGAGGTCTCCCTTGAAAATACTGCCAAGGTCTCCCCTTGCACTGAACAGAGTAAAGCCTCCGAGCATAACAACTATCACGAAAAAGCCGATGATGCTTATTAAATTGAGCGTTTTCTTCATTTGAGCACCCCCTCAGAACATAAAGCCATCAACAGGCGATACCGACAGATATGCCGTCGCTACAAGAAGAAGGATAGTCTGTACTACAGGCTGAACTATCCTGAGTATGTTCGGGCTCATCTGATTGAACGAGGTCTTTATAAGCTTTGCCGGTGCAAAGGCGAAGAAGATCGACACAAGGAAAAGCACCGCATAGCTTCTGATAACATAGGTGGCAAACACATCTCCGGGCAGACCCGAAAAGCTGAACATTCTGCCGATAAAGCTCATCGCATCATTAGTATTTCCGATCATAAGAAGGGGCAGTCCTCCGGTGAACATAACATTCATAATGATAGCACGAAGCACTATGTTCGTTTTTGCAAGAAGCTTTCTGGAGATATACTCGACAGTGAGGATAAGCAGGAAAAACAGCGTCCAGATGAAATATTTCCCGCAAAGCCCCAGCCACAGAAAACCGCCTGTTACCGCACAAAGCATAGCAGGCAAATGTATGGACTCCCTGTCATCGTGGGGACAGATGGGCTTATAGATGTAATCTCTGCACCAGTCATACAGGGTGGTGCAGAAACGCTTTATAAACTCGTTGAAGCCGCCTGCGGAGAACGGTGCATTAAAGTTTTCGGGCATTGAAAAGCCTGCCATAAGACCTAAGCCTTTAGCAATATCGCAGTAAGCCTTGAAGTCAAAAAACAGAGAGCCTGCAAACGACCACACAGCTATCCAGCAGGAAACAAAGGAAAGCTCGTTCGTTTTTTCGGCACTGAGCCTCTGCCAGATCTCCATTAGCGGTGCCGCAAGAACAAGCTTCTCTGCATAGCCGTAGACGAGAGTTCTTATGCCCTCGGCGAGGCGGTCGTAGGAGATTATCGGGTGTAGAAAGTCTTCCTTCAGCTTGTCATACCTTAGTATCGGACCGCAGACATAGCAGGGGAAAAAGCCTATATAGCAGGCTGTCCGAAGAAAGCTTTCGTCACGCTCGTATTTGCCTGTGAAAACATCAACGCTGTAGGATATACTGTGAAGAGCACATACTCCCGTACCTATAAAGCCAAAGCTCGGGAAGGAGATATCTCTGCCCGAAATCTGAGCAATAAGACCTGCTGAAAAAAAGCGTGAATAGGACAGTGCTATTACAGATCCTGCATTCAAAAGGACAGTCACAGTCAGCACAAAGGCAGCTGCTCTGCGGCTCTTTTTTGTGCTGATGTAAGCACTCAGCCAGCCCGACAGAATGCTCACGCCTATCGGGATAAGCCCCCATGGACTGCTCCAGCCCACAACAAGAGCACCCGCAAGCAAAAATACTGCGAGCCTATATTTCTGACCTGCCAGAGCATAAAGTGCCATAAATACAGGCAGGAAAAAATACAGAAATCCGATACTAACCAAGGCTATCCCTTTCCTTTAAGATCGTAAAAAACTTTTCTCTGTCATAGAGGGCATTCACTGCATCAAGAAGTGCAGGTGCGGAGAGCCCCTCGGGGAGACCGAGAAGAATGCAGAGGTTTCTTCTGCGTTCACGGCTTTCGGGAGCACCGCTGAGGCCAAGCTCGTAAAAGTCCTGTCTGGTGAGCTTCTCACGCTCATCAATATCGGAGGAAAGAAGCCCTGCACGCTCAAAGGTCTCACGAATTACCTGCACGCTCATGCCCTCAACTCCGAGCTTGCCCTCCTTTGATGGGGCAGACTTGCGGCGTTCCTTGCCGAAGATCTCGGGAACGTAAAGGCTTATGACCTTGCCCTCGGGGACTATGCTTTTGATGTGTCCCCTTATCCTTGCACCTGCGGTGTCAGAATCGGTAAGGATAACAATCCCACAGGTTTTAGCATACAGGCGGATAAGCTCCTGAGTCTGCTTGTTTTTATAAATGCCAAAGCCGTTCGTGACGATTATCACTGCATCTATCACGGCAGAGACCTTTATTTTATCGTACTTTCCCTCGACGACTACCGCCTGCGTAAGGTGCAGCCGTCCGTCATCACGGGGCGTCAGCATCTCAGTGCCATTGACCTTGCAAGACCCTGTTCAAGGGTGAGAAGGTCGCCGTCCTTGCCCGATGAGCGTGTTTTAAGCATTATATCTGTTTCACAGAGGATATTAAGCGTCTTTCTTATACGCTCGGCGGATATAGGTCCGCACTCATTAAAGGCGTTCTTGACCGCAAACTCACGGTTTTTGGGGTAGCCGAAGTCCTTTGCGGCACTCTCCCAGCCAAGCCCTGACGAACGGGCAAGCTTTGCTCTGTAAAGGTCTGTGAGAGAAAAGCTTATTATGCCCAGTATCTCATGGGCTTTATAGTTCTGCAAATCCAGCTCCCTTACCCTTTTGAACACAAAGCCTGCATTGGCTCTGAGCACATTCAGTGCGAGTGCGTAGCCGTCACTCTCTATCCTGCGGATACAAAGAGCATCTATATCCTCACGGGTTATCTCACGCCCGGGGGCATAGGAGGAGAGCTTTTCAAGCTCACGCATTACGGCTCCCGTGTCGCAGAGGCACAGCTGTGCCAGATACTCAGCGTTTGCCTTCGTGATTGAGCAGCCCACCTTTGCAAGCACAGAGGCTATAGAGCGTCCGAGGTCAGAGGCTCTTTTATATGCGAAGTCACAGGCAAGACCGTGCTTTTCGCAGAAGGTCAGAAAGGACTTGTTCTTGTCTGTGAGGTATTTGTTGTTCGATTTGTAGATGTTCTCTCCTGTGATATAAATTATGACCGTTGTTGTTTCACCGAGGTCGGAGAGAATAGTCTTGATGTCCTCGGTATCAGCGGCAGAAACGTTATCCATATTAAGGTCGTTAATGCTTACAACTACCCTTTCGGCAAACATAGGAAGAGCGCTGCAGGCATCGGAAAGCTCGGTAATATCAAGCTTTTTGCCGTCCATTTTATGATAGTTCATAAACTGAGCGTCATCGGGGCAGAGCCTTTTTATGAGCCTTTTCGTAAAGCTCTCGAGAGCCGCTGTATCGTGTCCGTAAAAGTAGTACAGAGAGGATATTTCGCCCTCTTTTATCTGCTTTCCTATCTCGGTAACATTGCTTGACGGCATTTGCTCACGCCCTTTCTAAATAATGTCTGTTTTCATTGTCTGAAGGTCTGTCACGAACGGAGAACGCAGCTCCGATACATCGACAGAGCTGTCCTCAATGCTTATCTTTCCTGCTTCGAGAACGATCTCCTTACCGCCGACCGATATCACAAAGCTGTCATTACGGCAGCTTATCTCGAGCTCATCACCTAGCGAGAACTCCATACTTTCATCGTAGATACAGAGCTTTTCGGGCACAAAGGCAAGCTCCTCTGCAAAGCGGAGCTCGGAGCCCTCAGAACGCTCTGTCATAAACGCACAGGAGATATCACGGACTCCCCTGCTTTGCTCATAATACGAAAGCCTTGAATTGAGCTCTCCCCGACAGCCAAGGTCAAAAATGATGCCCTCTCTGCCCTTATACAAAAGACACTCCATAGTTTTGCCCTTTGGAAGAACAAGGAGCTTATAGCCTCCCGATGTATTGACGAGCCACAGAGCTGAAGTCACTATCCACAAAGCGACTGCTGACACAAAAGCGGCTGATACTGCACGAAAGCTCTTTTTGAAAGCGGTCACGGCAAGCACAGCAATAATGCTAAGAATTATAGCAAGCTTTACTGCGGTCACTCCCGCAGGAAGATATGAGAGCTCACTCGAGCTCAAAAGCCTCGCCCCTGCAAAAACTGCCCGAAGCAGATACTTTGAAACACTCATAAGCGGCACACAAAGAAAGCTCACGGGGCTCAGAACCGTCGCTATGGCAGTCATAGTAAGGGCTAAAGTGCAGAAGGGTATCAGCACAAGATTCGATATGGGAGCTATAACAGAGATCTCGCTGAAAAACATCAGCTGTATCGGCATAGATATGAAAAGTATCGCACAGGAGCGTACAACAGGCGGCACGATATGCTCTGCCACCCTGCCGAAGGTTCTGCCCCTCAGGAGAATCGGTGCTGCAAAGAACAGCGAGAACACCGCTGAAAATGACAGCAGAAATGATACCGACCCTGCCGCAAAGGGCGAAACAGTCAGTATTATCAGCGAACACAGCGAGAGTACATTCAGACCGTCTGTTCTGCGGTGAACAAGCTCTCCTGAGAGCATTACCGTCATAAAGAGAGATGCCCTCACTACCGATGGCGAAAGACCTGCCGCAAAGGCAAAGAACCATATACTCAGCACCGACAGTATGAGTCTAAGCCGCTTGGAGCGGATAAACGTTTTGAAAATGCTCAGCAAAAGCGTTGCGATAAGCACCACATGAGTTCCCGAAACGCAGAAGATATGTCCGATACCGCTGCGGTAAACCGTCCTCATAGAGCTGTCGGAAATCTTTGTTTTGTCACCGCTCAGCATTGCTGAGGCGAAGGCTCCCTCCTCACCTCCGATAGTATTTGTGATCTGCGAGATAAGAGAGTCACGCAGATGCATTGAAGAGCGAATAAGCAGGTCGGGCATTTCATCGGTAACAGTGAAGCTCTCAGCCTGCGAGCCCTGCAAAAAGATCCCCTTTGTCATAAGGCTGTAGGAATCCGTCTTCACACTGTCCGAAATTTTGGACACTTTCACCTTCGCCCTGATACGGTCTCCGTAGTCTATATCTGTATTCGTGGTATAAAACGAAAGCTTGGCCGACACTCCGCCGCAGTCGCCCTTGAAGTCTACCCTCAGGCGGTCAGAGCCCACATATTCTATGTCGGTGATCTTGCCTGTAAGGGTGACAGTTTTGCCGTCAAGTGCTATGGCACGCTCGTAGAAAACGAGTCTGTAGCAGGTCCAGACTATGAGTGCTCCCGCGAAAAAGCACAGACCTCTGAGAACGTCTTTTCTGTACGCAGGAAACAGCAGTATGCAGACAATTCCTGCACAGATACCCAGTCCCACAGCCGAAGCTGTACCCAGCCCGACTGTGAGCAGGAACATTCCCAGAAAGTATCCGAGAGCAGGTGCGACCGGCTTTCTTTTCATTGTGTTTAGCCTGCCGGCCAGCCGAAATCACGGCCTGCGAGCATATGGAAATGAATGTGGAACACACTCTGTCCTGCGCTCTCTCCGCAGTTGGAAACTACACGGAAGCCGTCTTTAATGTCCAGTTCTTTGGACAGTTTCGCTATTACCTCATAAATGTGGGAGATAACCGCACTGTTTGTTTCGTTGATCTCGTCAAGCTTTGAGATATGCTCCTTAGGGATAACAAGGTAATGAATCGGAGCGGTAGGGTTTATGTCCTCGAAAACATAAACCGTTTCGTCCTCATATATTTTCTTTGAGGGTATTTCTCCCCTGATTATTTTGCAAAACAGACAATCGTTCATTTTGTTTACCTCCGTTATTTTATAAACTCAGCTACGATCTCGTTGACCTTGTCAAGAGCCTCGTCTATCTTATACTTGTCGCCTACACCTGCCATTGCCTGGTCGGGACGTCCGCCGCCCTTTCCGCCTGTGAGTGCTGCGACCTTGCCGACGATCTTACCTGCATGAGCACCCTTTGCGACAGCATCCTTGCCTGCTGCAGCAACAAGGTTTGCCTTGTCATCGTTCACGCCTGCTATAACTACTACTACATCATCAAACTGAGCCTTTATGTCCTCAGCCATTTTCTTGAGAGCATCAGGCTTGATGTTTGTAAGCATTGCAGAAGCTACCTTAACACCGTTTACCTCAACAGTGCTGCCGAGGATAGTCTTTGCACGGATAGCATTGATCTCGGACTGCAAGGAATCACGCTCTCTCTCAAGCTCCTTGACCTCCTGCATAACTGCTGTACATCTGCTTACAAGCTCCATAGGATTTGCTATTTTAAGCACCTGAGCAGCCTTTCTTATCTCATCAGAGTGCTCCTCCATGAGCCTGAGCACTCCTCTGCCCGTTACGCCCTCGATTCTTCTCACACCCGAAGCTACAGAGCTCTCGGAAACGATCTTGAACAGACCTATGCGTGATGTATTATCAACGTGTGTACCGCCGCAGAATTCACGGGAAACTACGTTATCATCATCGCCCATTGTGACAACCCTGACAAACTCGCCGTACTTCTCTCCGAACAGTGCCATTGCTCCGAGCTTTTCCGCTTCCTTGATGGGCATTACCTTAGTTTCAACATCAATGCCCTGAAGTATATAGGTGTTTACAAGAGCCTCAACCCTGAGCTTCTCTTCTGTGGTCATTGCCGAGAAGTGCGAGAAGTCAAATCTCACTCTTTCAGCGTCAACGAGCTGACCTGCCTGATGAACGTGCTCGCCCAGCACCTTACGGAGGGCTGCCTGCAGAAGATGTGCGCAGCTGTGGTTTCTCATTATTGCAAGGCGGTTCTTTGAGTCTACCTCAAACTTTGCAGTCTGACCGACTGAAATTCCGCCCTCTATTATCTTTACCTTATGGGCGAACTTTCCGCCGACTGCCTTCTGAACATCAAGCACCTCAGCCTTACCTGTCTTGGTTGTGATAAAGCCCTTGTCGCCTACCTGTCCGCCGCTTTCAGCATAGAAGGGTGTTCTCTCGGCAACAATGTAGACCTCGTCATCAACGCCTGCGTTTTCGATAAGCTCGTCATCGGTTGCGATGTAGCCTATATCACATTCGTCGGTAAGCTTATCATAGCCTGTGAACTCGGTGGTGACCTCCTTGGGTATCTTGTGGAACACGGTCTCGTCAGCGCCCATATACTTTGAACCGCCTCTTGCACTTCTTGCAGTTTCTCTCTGCTGCTCCATGCACTTCTCGTAACCCTCTTCATCGCAGGAGAGACCCTTTTCCTCGAGGATCTCACGGGTAAGGTCTATCGGGAAGCCGTAGGTGTCCGAGAGCTTGAAGCAGCTCTCGCCGTCAAGAGTCTTTTCACCGCTCTTTTCAAGCTCAGCAATATAGTCATCGAGGATCTTCATTCCTCTGTCGATAGTCTGGTTGAAGTTCTGCTCCTCTGTAGAAAGCACCTTTACAATGTAGTCATACTTTTCTTCAAGCTCATTGTACTCACTCTTGTTGCACTCAACTACTGTTGAAACAAGCTCTTTCAGGAACATTCCGTTTATACCTAAAAGCTTTCCGTGACGGACTGCACGTCTGAGAAGTCTTCTCATAACGTAGCCCCTGCCCTCATTTGAGGGGAGAACTCCGTCGGAAGCAAGGAAGGTGACCGATCTGATGTGGTCAGTGATAACACGGATAGATACGTCTTTCTTATACTCCTTGCCGTACTCGCAGCCGGCAATCCTGCAGACATGGTCACGGATAGCCTTGACTGTATCAACATCAAAGATAGAGTTTACGTCCTGCATAAGGGCAGCAAGCCTTTCAAGACCCATACCTGTGTCGATGTTCTTCTGCTTCAGGGGCGTATAGGTGCCGTCTTCATGCCTTTCAAACTGAGTGAATACAAGGTTCCAGAACTCCATATATCTGTCGCAGTCGCAGCCGACCTTGCAGGTGGGCTTGCCGCAGCCGTACTTTTCTCCTCTGTCGAAATAGATCTCGGAGCAGGGACCGCAGGGACCGTCTGTTCCAGCCTCCCAGAAGTTGTCCTTGCCCATTCTGACGATGTGATCCATAGGAACGCCTGCTTCCTTGTTCCAGATCTGCTCTGCCTCATCATCGTCTTCATAAACTGAGATATAAAGCCTGTCCTTCGGAAGCTCCAGCACCTGAGTTACATACTCCCATGCCCATGCGATAGCCTCGTGCTTGAAGTAATCGCCGAACGAGAAATTACCGAGCATCTCGAAATAGGTTCCGTGCCTTGCTGTCTTGCCGACGTTTTCGATGTCGCCCGTTCTGATGCACTTCTGGCAGGTGGTCATTCTCGTCCTCGGGGGGACCTCCTGACCTGTGAAGTCAGGCTTCAGCGGAGCCATTCCCGCAACAATCAGCACAAGGCTGTTATCCCCCTGCGGTACAAGCGGATAGCTCTTGTGTCTGAGACAGCCCTTGCTCTCAAAAAAGTTGAGGTAGGACTCTCTGAGTTCATTAAGTGATGTCCATTTCATTTTAGTTTCCTCCATATCATTATTGACTATTGATTTATAAGTGTCCGTTATTTCGGACTCATAAGGCTTTCTTGTACGGCTTGCCATATCGGGCGAAAACGCCCCGTATTTCCTGAGGTTTTCCCTTGCCTGCTCAACGCTTATACCCTTATTTGCACCTATCCCGTCGAGAGCTCCGTCGTCCTCCCAGAAGCACACAGGGCATATATTCCATGCCGCTCGCTCATCAAGCGTTATACAGCCGCAGCAGGGACACTCGTATTTCTTCATAAAGCACACCAACCCTCTTATAATTAGGTAATAGGTAATAGGGAATAGGTAAGTGTCAGCTTCGCTGACTTATGCCTATTCAGGCGCAGGGAAAACCCTGCACCAATACGCGACGTACTATTGCTTTGGCTTTTCCTGACTTGCACGCGGAGCAAAATAGTGCGGACTATTCAGAATATTAATTTTCTGGTACAAAAAGGGATTGTAATAAAGTATCATCTATAACCTATCACCTAGGGGTATGGGGCAAAGCCCCATTTTAAAACATCGCCGAAGGCGATACCTTACCTATTACCTATTCCCTTTTACCTATTACCTAATTATCAATTCCCTTTTACCTAAAAAAATGCTCCGCCCCAAAACATGGGACGAAGCCTGACTCCGTGTTACCACCCAAATTGCCGATGAGATCACCGACCACTCATAAGCCCTTAACGCAGGCATACGCCGATGCTTTCACACCGATGCTCAGGTTAGCCACCGAAGCCCCCGCAAAAGCTCGCACCGACCGCTTTCTCTCTGAGGCGGAAGTATTTCGGATAATTCCCTCACAGCACTTAATTCTATAATACTACTATTATAATACAATCCGCCCGTTTTGTCAACCGAAAACAGCGAAAATTTTCTATTGACAAGGTTTTAATATTTATGTATAATTATTCTCGAGGTGATAACTATGTTAGTATCAGCTTTGGTGTTTTCTCTGACAGCAAATGCGATTATGATCATACGACAGTTTCTGAGCTATAACTCAGTTGTGCTGTCGGCAGCCTATGCTGTACTCATACCACTGTTCATATATTTTAATTTGAGACCTGCTTTCGGAAAGCTCCCTGTGGCTAAGCATCAGAGAATAAAAAATGCTGCTGCTTTGCTTGAGGCTTTTCTCATCTCTGTAACAGGCTCGCTGGTGATACTGATAGTTAGTCTGTGTATCTCGGCAGAAGCTATATTTTGCATCACAAACAGTATTTTTGCCGTACTTTTCCTGTCCTGCGTTTTCTGGAACGGAATACTGAGGCTTTATTATGCCTGCTCGCAGCTTGGGATAAAGTGGAGAGTCATAGGCGTGATCTGCGGCTGGATACCGATAGTGAACATCATCGTACTGATGAAAATGATAAGCATAGCCAAACGTGAGTATATGTTTGAGAGTAAAAAGGAGCTGCTCAACTCAGGCAGACAGGGCAGCATGATCTGTAGGACGAGGTATCCCCTGCTGCTCGTTCACGGTGTCTTTTTCCGTGACTTTGAACACTTTAACTACTGGGGAAGGATACCTAAGGAGCTTGAACGAAACGGAGCCGTCATCTTCTACGGCGATCAGCAGTCTGCCCTTTCGGTAGCTGACAGCGCCCGTGAGCTGGCTGACAGGATAGAACGGCTCGTTTCCGAAAAAGGCTGCGGAAAGGTAAACATCATCGCACATTCAAAGGGCGGACTTGATTCCCGCTGGGCGATCTCAAAGCTTGGCTGCGATAAGTATGTTGCCTCGCTGACCACCGTGAACACTCCGCACAGGGGCTGCAAGTTCGCAGATTATCTGCTGTCAAAGGCAGGAGAAGGACTGAGAGCAAAGGTCTCGGGGGCATATAACTCAGCGGCACGCAGACTGGGTGACACAGAGCCCGACTTTATCGCAGCGGTAACCGACCTGACGGCATCTGCCTGCGAGAAAATAAACTCCGACTGTCCGGATATGGAGGGCGTAATCTACAAAAGCATAGGTTCACGTTCGGTCACAGCATCGGCAGGACGCTTTCCTCTGAACCTCTCATATCTGCTTGTAAACCACTTTGACGGCCCGAATGACGGGCTTGTGTCTGTAGACTCAATGGTGTGGGGCGAAAGCTTCACCGAATACAAGCCCACAGGCAGCAGGGGCATCTCTCATGGGGATATGATAGACCTCAACCGTGAGAACATCGACGGATTTGATGTTCGTGAGACCTATGTTCAGCTTGTCAGCGAGCTTGCGCAAAAGGGTTTGTAAAGTTCAAAATAATTTCCAAAAGTTCAATTTCGTTCCCTGAAATGTAAAGAAAAAGTTAAATTTCAGTCTGTGATATTGAACTTTTTCTATTTGTGTGGTATAGTTGAATAGTAAAATTGAACTTTGGAGGCGGTCAGATGTCACAGAGCCTGTTTTCACAAAGGCTTGGCGAGGCCATGAAAGAGAAAGATCTGAAGCAGGTCGATCTTGTAAAAGCGGCGCAGGATAAGGGAATAAAGCTCGGCAAAAGCCACATGAGCCAGTACACGGCAGGAAAAACCATGCCGAGAGACAATATACTGAGCTTTCTGGCGGAAGCTCTCGGTGTTTCTAAAAGCTGGCTCGCAGGCGAGCAGACAGGCAGACAGAACGTCAACAGAAACGGAGGAGCAGCAATGCGTACATTTAAGAAATCATCAAAGCTTGACAATGTTTTATACGATGTGAGAGGCCCTGTTGTTGAAGAGGCTGCAAGAATGGAAGCTCAGGGAATGAATATTCTAAAGCTTAATATCGGAAACCCTGCACCGTTCGGGTTCAGAACTCCCGATGAGGTGGTTTATGATATGAGCAGGCAGCTTACCGACTGCGAGGGCTACTCTGATTCAAAGGGGCTGTTCGCTGCAAGAAAGGCTATAATGCAGTATGCTCAGAACAAGGATATTCCGAATGTTACTATAGATGACATTTACACAGGCAACGGTGTCAGCGAGCTTATACAGATGTGTATGTCGGCTCTGCTCGACAGCGGAGAGGAAGTGCTTGTGCCCTCTCCCGACTATCCGCTGTGGACAGCCTGCGTAACTCTTGCTGGCGGTACGGCAGTTCATTACATCTGCGATGAAGAGTCTGAATGGTACCCCGATATTGAGGACATCAAAAAGAAGATAACCCCGAACACAAAGGCTATTGTTCTTATCAACCCGAACAACCCGACAGGTGCTCTCTACCCGAGAGAGGTACTCCAGCAGATAGTTGATATTGCAAGAGAGCACCAGCTTATGATCTTCTCAGACGAGATTTATGACAGGCTTGTTTTTGACGGCGAGGAGCATATTTCTATCGCTTCAATGGCACCCGATCTGTTCTGTGTTACATTCAGCGGACTGTCGAAATCTCACATGATCGCAGGCTACAGAATCGGCTGGATGGTACTGAGCGGTAACAAGAGGCTCGGAAAGGACTATATTGAGGGTCTTAATATGCTCTCGAATATGAGACTTTGCTCGAATGTGCCTGCGCAGTCGATAGTACAGACTGCACTCGGCGGTTATCAGAGCGTTAAAAGCTATGTTGTTCCCGGAGGACGTATATATGAGCAGAGAGAGTATGTTTACAAGGCTCTGAACGATATCCCGGGCGTGTCGGTCGTAAAGCCGAAGGCAGCATTTTACATCTTCCCGAAGCTTGATGCCAAGCGCTTTAACATTCTTGATGACGAGAAATTCGTGCTTGACTTCCTGAAAGAAAAGAAGATACTGATGATACACGGCGGCGGCTTCAACTGGAAGCAGCCCGACCACTTCCGTGTGGTTTATCTGCCGCAGATGCCTGTACTGCAGAAATCTATGGAGGAGCTGAAGGACTTCCTCTCTTATTACAGACAAGAGCCATAATCAAAAAGCTTCATGAGATTAATGTCGGTACTCATAAAGAAGTTTTGCCCCGAAGCATTTCAAAACGCTTCGGGGCATTGTTTTTTTATACGGCGGGTAATATGATTCAGGAGTCTATTCGTCATATACTATCCGGATACTATCAACGATCTTGGTGTTTTTATAGAATTTAATTATTATATGATGCATATGGGGATGTGTTGTTTCATCAAATACAGCGTTGTATACTCGTCGTGTCGTGTCGGGCGGATTATTCCTGATAAGATCGCTATACATTTCATCACTGATCGTCAGCTTACAAAAACCGGGATAATCCGATAGTTCGATCTCTTTAGGTATATCGGGTCTATCTTTATAATAACTCTCCACAGGGATCTTATAATTTTCTGTTTCAAATTCTGTTATTCCTGCGTACAGATCCTTATAATAATTTAGCGAACCATAGATCAGAAACGGGAGCACAACAATGACCACGATCAGAGTCAAGATTCCGTATCTGATCTTATACTTTCTGAAAAGTGATAAGTACATTATCACGATAGTCAAGCCCAATACAATGCCGAGCGAATAAACGATAATTGACGCAGTAAATACCCTTGCTACGCTAAGAATATCCATTCTGAAAAGTGTAATGATAAAACAGCATAACAAAAAGAGGATAGCAACAGACTTAAAAATATTATTTATTGTATTTGTTGTTTTCATACAGCTTTCCCCTCTGAAATCCGATTTGTTTTAGAATAGTAATAATCATAGAACAACATCGCTGTATTGCCAATAGAAAAAACGCCATAGTACTTCTGACTGAATATCAGAAATACTATGGCATAAAACTTCTATATCAGCGCAGCCTTTAGTCTCACGAAGCTTTATTTTATCTGATAGTCTTTTTCTTCTTTTTCTTGGGCTCTTTAACAGGAGTTTCCTCTGCGGACTTATCCTCGAATATCTGCTCTCCTGTCTGGTATGCAAATTCCGGATTGACCTCGCCCCTCTTGTCGTAGTAGGGCTGGATAACGTGCTTTCTGACTACAGGGTAGCAGTTGAAGCATATCACAAAGCACAGGAAAGAGAACGGCCAGAAGATTATTACAAACAGCGAAGGCCAAAGGAACAGATAACACGGAACTATTACAAGGAACGATATCAGCAGCGTCCACAGCGAGGGCTTTAGTCCGAGTGAAACAAGATAGAACGAGTTTTTGAGTATCTGCCACATTTTCAGGTTGGTGGAGCTTATCATTATATAGATGTAAAAATGCATCATAAAGAATGTAAGCATACACATCAGGGAGATCATAAACGGAATATAGATCATTGAATTCTGCTGTGCCCACATATAGTAGCTCGGAACGCCAACTATAAAGCCTGCTGTAAAGAGTATATCTATAAAGCTCATTATAAAGCCCTGCTTGAGATTCTTCTTGAACGAATCCAAGAAGTCATGCAGCAGGAACACAGGTCTCTCCTGAGAGAAGTTTCTGCACACCTTGGTCATTGCGGCTGTAGCAGGACCTATGGTCACTACAGGAAGGCAGAAAAGAATATAGAGAAGATTAACCTCTATAAGCTTCCACATATGTCTGCCGTAGACCTCCCAGAACTTAAAAAAGCCCTTTTTCTCATGAGGTGTGCGCAGCACTCCCCTGCGCTGGTAATTGTTATCTAAAAGTCCCATTAGAAATTTATACACTCCCTGTTTTTTTACTTACCTATATATTTTCGCAAAAATAAACTGAATTGCAGATGCCGTCACCGAAACCGCAAGCAGAAGCAGAAACCGCTGCACATAAAGCTTTACAGTGTCCTTCATTCCAAGGACTGCATTTCCTGTAAAGGTGTGCCTGAGATACACATTTGACAGACCTGCCGCTTCGATACAGGCAAAGGACAAGGCTGCTGCCGTCAGCACCGTGAACGGTATGCACACAGCTACCACTGTGCTAAGCCCCTCGGTTCCGTAGGACAGATAAAGCTGCGAAAGCTGTGCTCCCTGACCCATTCCCCGAATGAGCATTACTATAAACGTCAGCGGCTGACCTATCGGGAAGAAGCCCGAAAAGAAGATCACCGCCATATATGCCGCAGTGCCTGCAAAAGACCGAAGTGCCAGCCACAGCGGCTCTCCGAAAGCAACGCCCGATGCAGTTTTTGTCAGGCTCATGCTCAGCACTCCGAAGACCTCTCCCAGCAATGCCGCACCCATAAACAGTGCGAAAAATCCGTTTCTTGCCTTAGTCGGATCCTTATTCATAAACATTCCCCCTCAGTGCAATTATATGCACGGGAGGTCTGCTGTATTCTACTTTGAGAGCTCGTAGGCTCTGTTAGTGCAGGCCTTACAGCACTCCTGAACGGCTTCGTCAAGTCCGCCTGCTCTGAGCTTTTCAAGTCCTGCGATAGTTGTGCCGCCCTTTGATGACACCATCTCGATAAGCTCATCTATCGTTTTTCCGCTGTCGGTTATCATTTTTGCAGAGCCTATAAGAGACTTTGCAAAAAGGTCTGTAGCTGCCTGAACGTCAATACCGACTGACTCTGCATACTTGACAAAGCTCTGGGCATACAGATAGATAAACGCAGGCGAAGAGCCGTTTATTGCGATTATCTCCTTCATTTTATCCTTCGGAACAACAGCATAGATACCGCATGAGCCGAATATCTCGCACACAAACTTAAACTCCTCATCGGTAACGCTGTCAGACCTTGAAAGTGCAGTTGCACCCTCACCTAGAAGAAGAGGAGTGTTCGGCATTACAAGCACGACCTTTGCGCCCTCTACAGTCTGCGATGCTATATATTCATCGGTAATTCCTGCACATATAGAAATGATGACAGTATTCTTTGTAACCTCAGACCTTATAGCTCCGAGCACCTCATCAAGCTGCTGAGGCTTCACTGCAAGGAACACATAGCTGCACGAACCGACAAGCTCTGCTGCATCTGCTGTTATCTTAGCACCAAGCTGCTCTGCTCTTACGCAGGCCTCCTGATAGGTATCAAAGGCATAAAGTGCGACCTCGCCGCTCTTCTCCGAGCACTTAATGCCCTTCATAATGGCATAGCCCATATTTCCTGCACCGATAAATCCAACAGTCGTCATAATAAGACTCCTTCCGAGTATTTCAAAATACTTTACTATTATACTATAAATCCCGAGCGATTGCAAGCAATTTCTCAAAATTTCACCTTGTGTACACAAAAAACGCTGCACCAAGCGGTACAGCGTTTAATTATCTCATTATCAGAATGCAGTCTTTGTAAGGATATCGTAAAGCTCATCCTCAAAAGGCTTCTTCATGGAGAGTGCCTCCTGGATATCTACATCATATATCTTGCTGTCCTTCATGCCGACAACTCTGTTGCCAATGCCCTGCTCAAGGAGCTCAACTGCGTGGAAGCCCATCTTTGTAGCGATAACTCTGTCTCTTACTGTAGGAGAGCCGCCTCTCTGAACGTGACCGAGGACTGTTGCTCTGGTCTCAATGCCTGTAAGGTCTGCAAGCTGCTTTGTTATGTAATCGGTCTTGCCTACGCCCTCGGCTACAACTACTACGAAGTGCTGCTTGCCTGCCTTGATAGCTCTCTGCATATTCTTAGCGATAAGATCAAGGTCATAAGGCTTCTCGGGAGTAATGCAAGCCTCTGCGCCAACTGCTGCTGCAACGTTGATAGCAATATATCCTGCATTTCTTCCCATTACCTCAACTACAGAGCATCTGTCGTGCGACTGTGCTGTATCCTTAAGCTTGTCGATCATCTCCATAGCGGTATTCATAGCTGTATCATAGCCTATAGTATACTCTGTACAAGAAATATCGTTGTCAATCGTTCCGGGAAGTCCGATACAAGGAACGCCCTGTGCCGAAAGGTCAGCAGCGCCTCTGAAGGAGCCGTCTCCGCCGATAACTACGATACCGTCAAGACCCAGCTCATCGCACTTCTGCTTGCCAAGCTTAACGCCCTCGATATCTCTGAACTCGGGGCATCTTGCTGTATAAAGGCAGGTACCGCCTCTCTGAATGATACCCGATACAGTTCTTGCTGTCATGTCGATATAGTCGCCCTTCAGAAGTCCGTTATAACCTCTGAGGATACCATATACCTTCATTCCCTTTTCAAGACCTGCTCTGCACACTGCTCTGACAGCAGCATTCATTCCGGGAGCATCGCCGCCGCTTGTCAAAACGCCTATTGTCTTAGCCATAATATATTTCCTCCATTCGGACAAGGCTGTCCGTAATCGTTTTTTTACCAATATATCATAACACAAAGCCCCTGATATGTCAAGGGCTTTGAATTATATTTAATACTTTATTAAACGTTTTCGTGAAGCTGTACCAGCTCAGCTCTGAGGCTGTTCCTCAGCATTTGCACCGTCATCAGCAGGAGTATCCTCGCCTGTAGGCTCGGGGGTCACAGGCTCGGGCTGAGGCTCGGGCTCGGGAGCCTTTGTCTCTGTTTTGGTCTCAGTCTTTGTTTCGGTCTTTGTCTCCGTTTCAGACTCCGTGGTCGTTTCTGTCTTCTTCTTGGTTACGAACGCCTTAGAAACATTTACAGTCAGCACATCACCCTTCTCGACATTTACGGTATTGCCGACCTTTACGCTCGTGCTGTCGATATAGCCGACCTGAGCTGTGTAGGAATCGACATCCACTACCTTATACTTGATGTTGAGCGAATCGAGGAGCTCCAGATAATCCTTCTTTGTCATACCCGCATACTCAGGAACTGCAACATAAGGCGAGCCGCCGCACACAAGGAGCTCAAGCTCGGGCTTCTCGGCAGGATCATAGTAGGTATCAGGCTCAATAGACTGCTCCTTGATGATGCCGCCTACCTCGTTCTCGTCATAGTAGAACTTTACTCTGATAGTGAACTGGTCGCCCAGCTGCTTCTGAACGGTAGCATACTCAAGGCCTACCACCTTAGGCATTATAGCTCCCAACTCATTTATAGAGGCTGTAGTAGCGGCTGTTACACGGTTCTTGTCGCTTGCGTAGTCGTCCTCCTCCTCGGAATAGTCCGTATCAGCGACTATGATCCTCTTGGAGGTAGTGTCTTCCTCATCGGAGGGTCCCGAAAACAGCTGATAAAGCAGGAACATAGCTCCGATAAGCACAAGTCCCAGAACCACCCAGCCGATGATAGCAGCTGCCTTTGAGCCCTCGTCCTTCTTCGGAGGCGGCTCCTGCTGCTTCTGTCTTACCTGTCTTGGTGTATGCTGGATAGGTATAGTCTGGGTAGCACCCTTCGGGTGCTCTATTCTTGTGTTCTGTCTTGGTTCAAAGAGCTCGGATACGAACTCTGTTATAGTCTGTATTCTGTCCTCTCCGCGAACTCTCATAGCTCTTGCGAGAACATTCGAGATATGCATAGGGATTCTCGGGTTTACCTGAACAGCCTCTGCCATAGTGTCGTTTCTCATTCTGGTATAGGCATCAAGAGGCATACAGCCTGTCAGTATTCTGTAGATAACTGCGGCAACTGCATAAACATCGGTCCAGGTGCCCTGCCATTCGAGGGTATTATACTGCTCGGGAGCGGTATAGCCTGAATAAAACTCAGGTGCAAGGCCTGTTTCGGCCGTTCTTACAGAGCTTACACTAAAGCCTGTAAGCTTCAGCTCGCACTCGGTGGTAACGATGATATTCTCGGGCGAGATCCCCCTGTGGATAATGCCTGCATTATGAATGATAGACAGGGTCGTGAAAAGAGGTCCAAAAAGCTTCTTGACCTGCTCCCACGAAAGAAAGCCCTTGTTCGTCTGCAAAAACTTCTTTAATGAAACGCCCTCTACATACTCAAGGATAACGTAAGTTGTATTGTTCTCCGAGAAAATGTCCTTGGCGGTCACTATATGATCGAGGTTTGTCATTCTCGACAGAGCCCTGTACATATCGGAGAACTCCTGCATAAAGGTCTTGTACTTTGCAAGACAATCGGG